>NZ_JBVFVY010000023.1:0-30347 GCF_055522295.1 Micrococcus sp. CS26 | reverse complement strand
CACGGTGCTGGCAACACGGACCACCTGCAGCGGATGCCGAAATCCTGATCGATTGGTCGGTCTCGGTCGACTCCACGATCGCCCGCGCCCATCAGCACGCGAGGAACACCACCCGGCTCAGAGGGGCTGGATCGAACGACAAGGAATCCGCGTGAAGAGCCCGCCGATCACGGCCTCGGGCGCTCACGGAGCGGGCTGAGCACGAAGACCCATCAGCTGGTCGACGGTGCTGGGCGAGAGGGCGTACTCATCGCGGGCGATCGGCACCCATCTGCGCGCCGGTGGCATCAAGGCCGTCCTCCCCAACCGGCTGACCAGCAGGGCCACCGCAGACGCCGCGGCTCGGCCGGCGGCCGAACCGCGGGCCTGGACTTGGAGGCTTACACGGGCCGGAACGTGATCGAGCGCCAGGACGCGCACCTGCAGCAGTGGCCGGGCCTGGCGAGCACGTACGACAAGTACGCGATCGTGGACCGGGCTGCCGTGGTCCTGAATGCTGTGCTCGCGTGGTCAACGGCATTGTCGGACACGCCCGAGTGGCGTGTTCGAACGGATCGGCGATTCAGGTCAAGTGCTCGAGAAGCTCGGCGAGGCTCAGCACCGGCAGGTGTGAGCGTGAGGACCTGGACAGAGAGGATCCCCCGGAATGCACGTCGTGAAGCGGCGTGAGCGATGTACTGCTCTTCAGTTGGCACTGGTTGATATTGGTCGACGAGGCTTCAGCCCGGTGTGGTGATGCCCTGCGATGACTCTGAAGCCGGCTCTCGGGCGAATCCTCACATCGGGACGCCGAGACCCTGTGGGAGTCCAAGGATGGGACGTCTCGAGGCCTGATCTGTCGGCGCTGCAGAGGAGCATGAGACCTGGGCCTCAAGCCAGCTGAAGACCGGTCAAGCAGGTGGGGTCGTCGGGGCGGGTCGAGATGGCCTTTTTCGCGGTGCGGCCTTCAGCTGAGACAGTGAGAGTAGCGTCAATTCCACGCGGCAGCCAGACCCCGACGAATCCGTTGTCGTACGTCGTCAGCGTTTCATCGAGGAGGGTCTCCCCGGACGTCGCCTCGACCACGGTGACGTGGACGTCAGTATTGGCGAGTTCGCCGGTGCAGGTCGTGAGGCTGTGGAAGTAGCATTCGTGAGTCTGGCTGCGATACGGGGCGATAGAGACGTAGAACTCGTCTTCTGGCATCGGCACGGTGGTCTGATTGTTCTGATCGTCGGTCAGTACAAGCTGGTCGGGTTCAATCGACGCGATGAATTCAGACGAGCGATCTGTCACCTTCGTTGAGTCGAGGCGCGTGATGATCTCGCGAGCATTCAATCCGTCTAGATTGTGCTCGACCACCAGTGAGTGATCGGATCCTGCATCAGCGGACGGTCCCGCATCAGCACAGCCGCTGAGCAGGAGGACGGCGCTGGTCGCCAGACCGGTCAAGGCCGCGCAGATCCTCAGGCGGCTCCTGGAGGACTGGATCGGAGCAACAATGGCAAGTGGCATGCCCAACTCTTTTCTCAGGTGAACGTGTTCATGTCGTCAGGTTAGACAGAAGGCATCCCGAGTTCGCCGGTGCCAAGGGCGCGACGAGGTGCAAAGCACGCCTGCCCGGAGACATCAAGAGCCTTGTCCTGATCTGGGGTCCACCGGTCCGAAGCACCCTGTGTTGACGAAATCGGATGGTGTCAGGAGCGCACGAGGCGATTGATGGCGTCGGTGGCCTCCTGGATCTTGGCGATGGCCGCGTCTTCATCGCCTTTCTTGGCGGCGTCGAGCACGCAGTGCTTGAGGTGGTCATCGAGCAGACCGGTCGCCACTCCTTGCAGGGCGCGGGTGAGGGCCGAGACCTGGGTGAGGATGTCGATGCAGTACTTTTCGTCGTCGATCATCTTCGTGATGCCGCGGGCTTGGCCTTCGATGCGCTTCATGCGGTTGCGGTAACGGTCCTTGTCACTGATGTAGCCGTGCCGATGGGCTCCGGTGTCGGCACCGGTCTCATCGGCTGCAGTTTCAGTGGTCACGAGTGCGTCCTTCACTTCTGGTGCTCCAGGACGGAGCGGGTGCTGGCATCTGGGGCGAGGTCGATGCGACGCAGCAGCTGGGCGTTGAGCGCGACGACGACGGTGGAGATCGACATCAGGATCGCGCCTACTGACATCGGCATGACGAAGCCGACGGGTGCGAGCACGCCAGCCGCGAGCGGCACAGAGAGCAAGTTGTACCCTGCGGCCCACCACAGGTTTTGCCTCATTTTACGGTATGCGGCACGGGAGAGCTGGATGACCGAGAGGACGCTACGCGGGTCGGAGCTGGCGAGGATGACACCTGCAGAGGCGATGGCGACGTCGGTGCCGGCCCCGATGGCGATGCCGACGTCGGCCTGGGCCAGGGCAGGGGCGTCGTTGACGCCGTCGCCGACCATGGCGACCTTCTTGCCCTCCTTCTGCAGCTGGTCGACCTTGGCGGATTTGTCCTCGGGGCGGACGCCGGCGAAGACCCGGTCGATGCCGAGCTCTCTTCCCACCTCGTTCGCCACGGCTTCCGCGTCGCCGGTGATCATGACGACCTCGACGCCGAGCTGATGGAGCGCATCGACGGCGTCGCGGGACTCTGGGCGAACCTCGTCGGCGAGCTTGAGACCGCCGATGACCTTGCCGTCGCGGAGGACGTGCAGGATGATCGCACCCTCTGCCCGCCATTCGTCGGCGACACCGATCTCGTCCTGGCCGGTCTCCTCGAGCAGACGGGGTCCGCCGACGCGGATCTCATGGTCGGCCACCGTCGCGGTGACGCCGACCGCCGGGGAGGAGGTGAACCCGCTGGCCGGTTCGACGGCGAGGCCCTTCTCCTTGGCGGCGGTGACGATGGACCGGGCGAGGGGGTGCTCACTGTCGGCCTCGGCGGAGGCGGCCAGGGCGAGGAGCTGTTCGGCATTCAGGCCGCCGGTCGGCTCCACGCCGGTGACGGTGGGCTCGCCCTTGGTCAGGGTGCCGGTCTTGTCGAAGAGCACCGCGTCGACCTGGCGCATGGACTCCAGGGCGAGGCGGTCCTTGATCAGGACGCCGCCGCGGGCGGCGCGCTCGGTGGCGATGGACACGACCAGAGGGATCGCCAGACCCAGCGCATGGGGGCAGGCGATGACGAGGACAGTGATGGTGCGAACGACCGCGTCGTCGGGGAGCCCGAAGAGCGTCCAGACGACGGCGGTGATCAGCGCAGCTCCGAGGGCGAACCAGAACAGCAGGGCCGCAGCCCGGTCGGCGATGCGCTGGGCACGGGAGGATGAGCCCTGCGCCTCGGCGACGAGCCTGTTGATGCCCGCCAGAGCCGTGTCGTCGCCGGTGGCGGTGATCTCTACGCGCAGGCCGGAGTCGGTGGCCACGGTGCCGGCGGTGACGTTCTCGCCCTCGCCGCGGGCGACGGGGTGTGATTCGCCGGTGATCATGGACTCGTCCATGTCGGCGCGGCCGTCGACGATGGTGCCGTCGGCGGGGACGCTGCCGCCAGGCCGGACGATGACGACGTCGCCGACGCGCAGCTCTGCCGGGTCGACCTTGACGACGTCGTCTCCCTCTATACGCTCAGCCTCGTCAGGGAGCAGCGCGGCGAGGGAGTCCAACGCCGAGGTGGTCTGGGCCAGTGAGCGCATCTCGATCCAGTGGCCCAGCAGCATGATGACGATCAGCAGCGCCAACTCCCACCAGAACTCGAGCTCGGGGTGGACGAGACCGACAGTGGCGGCCCAGGAGGCGAGGAACGCTACGGTGATGCCGAGCGCGATGAGCAGCATCATCCCCGGCTGGCGGCTTTTCAGCTCGCTGACAGCACCGGTGAGGAACGGGGTGCCGCCCCAGGCGTACATGACGGAGCCGAGGACTGCGGCGACCCAGCCCGCCCAGCTGGGGACCGAGTAGCCCAGGAGCATGGCGAACATGGGGGAGAACGCGACCACCGGGATGGCGATGATCAGGTTGATCCAGAACAGCCGCCGGAACTGGCCGACGTGGTCGCCGTGGCCCGCGTGACCACCGCCGTGATGACCGTGCCCGGCGTGGTCACCGTGTTCCATGGTGTGGTCTTCGTTCTCGGCGCGCGAGTCGTCACGGTGGCCGGACTCGGTGGTCGCGACGCCGGCGTGGTCATGGTGATGCGTGGTCGGGTCCGTCATGCTCTTCGCTTCCCCTCGTCATTCCCCGATCTTTCCTTCGATCGGGTCGTATTTCGCCGCGGACCTTCAGCGCGCCCGCGGCGATCGGCTCAGGAGGCCGGCTTGAGCTCGCTCTCGACGACCCACTTGTGGTTGGTCATCGTCATGCCGTCGGACTCGTAATCGACCATGTAGACGGTCTCCTCGGTGGAGGAGGCGATGGTCGCCTTCGCGCCCTTCATGCCTTCCATGTGTTCGGCCTCGAGAGTGACCTCGGTGCCGTCGGCCAGACGTTCATCTCCGGCGTCCTTGATCTCCTGCTGGACGACCCACTTGTGATCCTTGACCGGCTCCCCGCCTGCGGACGGCGTGAAGTCCACCGCATAGGTGTACGTGTCGTACGCGCCGGCGATCGTCGCGTTCGCACCGTCCATGCCCTCCATGTGGTCGGCGGTGAGCGTGACCTCGGTGCCGACCGGGTATGTGGGCGACGCAGCCGTCTCGATGCCCTCGGGGGCGGGGCCGCCGTCCATCGGATGCTCCATCCCGCCGCTGTCAGAGCTGCTGCCGTGGCCCTCGTGCTGGCTGGTCGTCGAGGGGGTCCCTTGGTCCTGGCCGCCGCCGGTGCTGCAGCCGGTGAACACGAGCGCTCCTCCGAGCACTCCTGCGGCGACGGTGGTCATGAGGTGCTTGCGCATGAAGTCTCCTGTTCGTTCTGGTCCAGTCAACGCTATACCCCTCCCGGGTATCAAGTCGATGTCGATCGGCGGGCGTGGAATCGCCCGGCCAAGATCCAATCGACCCGGGGTGGCAGCGCTGAGGCTGCGATGGAGAACATCGGCTCGGCGGCTCTGGTCGCAGATGGAATCGAGGCCCGAACGGACGGGCTCACCTCGCTCGCCGTCGTGACGGGATCAGCTGCGTCGTCTCGTGAACATCACCGTGGTGAGAAGACGATCCCAGTACCGCCGATCACCCAAGAGAAATTGGTCTTGTCCGGTTGCATCGTCGGGCGTCCCATCGAGACAGGGATCCTGAGAGCCGACGGAAGCTGTGCGACTATCGCCAGGCAGAGCGAAGCATGTCTCAGTACGTGCTCCGTCAGATCGCCGCGAAGGCCTGATCCACGGGGCCCGCCCGCGCGGGCCGCCGCCCGCGTCCCGCCCGGGTGCGGAGCCGCGGAGTAGGCTGGTCGCACCATGGAACATCTGCCCCCCACGAGCCCCGGCGCCCCGCTGCTGCCGCAGATCGCCCGCCCGGCGGACCTGTCGGCCCTCACGGAGGACCAGTTGACCGCGCTGGCGGCGGAGATCCGCGCCTACCTGATCGCCCACGTCTCCAAGACGGGCGGCCACCTCGGACCGAACCTGGGCGTCGTCGAGCTGACGCTGGCCGTGCACCGCGTGTTCGAGTCGCCCAAGGACGCGGTCATCTTCGACACGGGCCACCAGTCGTACGTGCACAAGCTGCTCACCGGACGCCAGGACTTCACGACGCTCCGCCAGGAGGGGGGTCTGTCCGGCTACGGCGACCGCACCGAGTCCGAGCACGACGTGGTGGAGTCCTCGCACGCCTCCAGCTCGCTCTCCTGGGCGGACGGCATCGCGCGGGCCTGGGCGCAGACCGGGCAGGGGGACCGCACCGTGGTGGCCGTGATCGGCGACGGTGCGCTCACGGGGGGCATGGCCTGGGAGGCCGTCAACAACATCGCCGCCGGCCGGGACCGGCGCGTGGTGATCGTCGTCAACGACAACGGCCGCTCGTACGCGCCCACCGTGGGCGGCGTCGCCGAGCACCTGGGCGGACTGCGCCGCGGGGTGCTGGACAAGGTGCGCACCCACCACCGCTACGAGCAGACCCTCGACTACCTCAAGCGCCGCCTCCAGGAGGCTGGCCTCGCGGGGGAGCTGGTGTACCGGCCACTGCACGCGGCGAAGAAGGGCCTCAAGGACCTCTGGGCGCCGCAGGGCCTGTTCGAGGACCTGGGCATGAAGTACATCGGCCCGGTGGACGGTCACGACCTCATCGCCATGGAGGAGGCCCTCGAGGACGCGCGGGCGTACGGCGGGCCCGTGATCGTCCACGCGATGACCGAGAAGGGGCACGGCTATCCGCCGGCGGTCGCGCACGAGGCGGACCAGTTCCACGCGATCGGCGTGATCGACCCCTCCACGGGCGAGCCCATCACCTCGTCGACGGCCCAGTCCTGGACCTCCGTGTTCGGCGAAGAGATGGTCGCGATCGCGGACGAGCGGCCGGACGTCGTGGCCATCACCGCCGCCATGCAGAACCCCGTGGGCCTGGCCCCGATGGCGCTGGCCCACCCGGACCGGGTGTTCGACGTCGGCATCGCCGAGCAGCACGCGGTCACGTCGGCCGCCGGCATGGCCTTCGGCGGCCTGCACCCCGTGGTGGCCGTCTACGCGACCTTCCTCAACCGCGCCTACGACCAGGTGCTCATGGACGTGGGCCTGCACCGTGCGGGCGTGACGTTCGTGCTGGACCGCGCGGGCGTCACCGGGCCGGACGGCCCGAGCCACCACGGCATGTGGGACCTGGCCCTGCTGCAGTCGGTCCCGGGGCTGCGGATCTCCGCGCCCCGCGACGCGGACACGCTCCGGGAGGAGCTGCGCGAGGCCGTCGCCGTCGAGGACGCGCCCACCGTGGTGCGGTTCGCGAAGGGCTCGGTCGGCGAGCCGGTGCGCGCCCTGGAGCGGCTGTCGGACGGCACGGACGTGCTCGCCCGGCGCGGCGAGGCCGGCGGACGCGACGGCGCCGAGCGGGACGTGCTGATCGTGGCGGTGGGCGCGATGGCCGAGCTCGGCCTCGACGTCGCCGAACGGCTCGAGCGGCACGGCATCAGCGCCACGGTGATCGACCCGCGGTGGGTCCTGCCCGTGGCCCGGTCCGTGATCGACACGGCCGCCCGCCACCGGATCGTCGTGTGCCTCGAGGACGGGGTGCGGGCCGGCGGCGTCGGCTCGCGGATCCGGCAGGAGATGCGCGCGGCCGGCGTGGACACCGCCCTGAACGAGGTCGGCCTGCCGGTCGAGTTCCTCGCCCACGGCAGCCGCGAGCAGGTGCTGGCCCGCGTGGGCCTCACCGCGCAGCGCATCACCCAGGACACCGTCGCCCAGGTCCTCGGCGCCAAGGTCCCGTACGCCCGGCCCGTCCCCGAGGACGCGGCCGCCCCCCACCACCAGGAGCAGGCATGAGCATCGTCCGGCTGTACCGTGAGACCGTCGGCGACGACGGCACCCGGCTCTTCGAGTACCGCGAGGCATGGGCCGACGCGGAGGCCGGGGAGTTCGTGGTCCACCACGGCCGGGTCGGCCAGCCCGGCACCGTCGGGGAGCAGCCCCTGGCCGACCAGGTCGAGGGTGATCAGCTGCTGGCCGCGTTCGTGGCGCAGGGCGCGGAGGAGGGCTTCGCCGAGGCGGACCCCGCGACCTTCGCCGTGCTGCCGGTGGCCTACCGGCTCCGCGGCCGGGAGGCCACGGTGATCGAGCGGCGCACCGTGGAACGGCTGCGCGTCGAGGTGACCCACCAGCTGGCCTGGCGCGGTCTTGGCGAGGTCGAGGACGTCGTCGAGGAGGCCGGTGCCCTCGTGCTGCGCGTCCGGACCCCCCACGCCCGCAAGGCCGCCGCCGAGATCCCGGCGGCCGCCAAGCGCGCCGACGGCGTGCAGCCGAACAAGGTGGACGTCCGCACCGCAGAGCAGGAGGGCTGACCCGTGCGCCACACCCGTCTCGGCCGCTCCGGGCTGACCGTCTCCGTCGTCGGCCTGGGCTGCAACAACCTCGGCCGCCCCGGCACCGCCACGCTGGAGCAGGCCGGCACCGACGCCGTCGTCCACGCCGCGCTCGACGCCGGCATCACCTTCTTCGACGTCGCCGACGTCTACGGCGCCGAGCCCGGCCTGTCCGAGGAGCGGCTCGGCCGCGCCCTGGGCGCCCGCCGCGACGAGGTGGTGATCGGCACCAAGTTCGGCATGGACATGGGCGGTGTCGCCGGCGACGACGGCGGCGCGCGGGGCTCCCGCCGGTACATCGTGCGCGCCGTCGAGGACTCCCTGCGCCGCCTCGGCACCGACTGGATCGACCTCTACCAGTTCCACACCCCGGACCCGGCCACGCCCATCGAGGAGACCCTCCGCGCGCTCGACGACCTCGTGCGCGCCGGCAAGGTCCGCTACGTGGGCCACTCGAACCGGGCCGGGTGGCAGATCGCCCAGGCCGAGTACGTGGCCCGCGAGCTGGGCGTGGAGCGCTTCGTGTCCGCGCAGAACCACTACAACCTGCTGGACCGCCGGGCCGAGCTCGAGGTGGTCCCGGCGGCGGCCGAGTTCGGGCTCGGCGTCCTGCCGTACTTCCCGCTGGCCAACGGGCTGCTCACGGGCAAGTACTCGCAGGGCGACGCCCCCGAGGGCTCGCGCCTGTCCCACGTGCGCCAGCACATGGTGGCCGACGCCGACCTGGAGCAGCTGGCCGCGTTCGGCCGGTTCGCCCGGGAGCGGGGGATCACCGAGGTCCAGGCCGCGATCGGGTGGCTGGCGGCGCAGGGGCCGGTGTCCTCCGTGATCGCCGGCGCCACCCGTGCCGCGCAGGTCGTGGAGAACGCGGCGGCGGCCGACTGGCTCGCCACCGCGGAGGACCTGGCCGAGCTGGACGCCCTGTTCCCGGGCCCGGAGAAGGTCGCGCTCTTCTGATGGCCGGCGCGCTGACCGGCGCGGCCGCCGCGACCCCGCTCGTGCCGACGCCGGGGGAGGCCGCCCTGGGCTGGACCGTGTCCGTCGTGGCCGGTGCGCTGTGGGTGGCCGGCTTCGTCTCGCTGGGCCGCAGCCCCCTGGACGCCCGGGCGCGCCTGCCGTGGGTCGGCCTCATGCTGCTGCTGCCGGTGCTGGGGGCGCTCATCTGGTTCTGGTGGCGGCACCGCTACTACCCGGCGCGGCGGCGCGAGCAGCCGGCGTGGGACCCCAACGACCGCTCCGCCGTCGTGGTGCCCCCGCGCCGGCGCTACGGCGCGCCGGAGGAATGAGCCGGGCTCAGAGCTTGACGACGATGCGGTCGTCGACGACGGCCGCGTCGTAGTCCATGAGGGCCTTGCGGGCCGGGCCGCCGAACGGCTTCCCCGAGGTGACGTCGAAGTGCGAGCCGTGGCAGGGGCAGGCGTAGGCCGGGCCCTCCTGCCGGTCCACGACCTGGAGCAGGCAGCCCTGATGCGTGCACACGTTGGTGAAGGCGGTCACCGTGGTCTCGTCCACGCGATGCATCATCAGCGTCCGACCCTGCACCTGCACCTCCCGGGAGGCGCCCACGGGCAGCTCGGCGGCGGGCAGCGCGTCGACGGCGTCGGAGCCGGTGTAGTGGTCCTGCGCGGTGTCCTTCTCACGCAGCCGGTCCGTGCAGCCGGCCAGCGCGAGTGTGCCGGCACCCGCGGCGGCGACGGCGGCGCCGCGGCCCAGGACGGTGCGGCGGGAGGTGTCCGGGCGGGCGTGGTCGTCGCAGCAGCCGGACCGGGAGGAGTTCGGGGTGAGGGGGGAGTCCTGCGTGGTCATCGACCCATTATCGCCCGTGGCGAGGGCGGATGCGACCGGGCCCGACGGGTGCGAGGATCGGGGGGACGGACCCCCGAGCCCCAGGAGCACCGCCGTGACCCACCCCGCCCCGCGCCCCACCGGCGCCGCCCGTTTCGACCTCACTCCCTTCGAGCGGTGGGAGGCCGTGACCCTCGACGACGTGCACGTCGGCTTCCTGCACCGGGTGCTGGAGGACGGCGTGCTGACCACCCGCATGGGCTTCGCCCCCACGCCCGCCCAGCGCGCCGCCCGCGGTGGACTGCCCGAGCGCTACCTCGCCCAGACGCAGGTCGGCTTCACGCCCGACGGGGACGGCTGGGCATGGACGACCCACGAGGACTCCGCCGGAGCCCAGCGGGTGCGCATCGACCGTGAGCGGGCCGGCATCGACGCCGCGGTGCTGCCCTCGTACGCGGAGTACCTCCTCCTCGCGCGGGTGGCCGCCGAAGGCCCGCTCGCCGTGGACCGGCTCGAGGAGGCCTCGCCCCTGCAGGGCGGGCTGCGCGTGCCCCGCGCCGAGCTGCGCCCGGCGGACGCGGGCGGGTCGGACGTGCGGGTGGCCGTCGTCGCGGACGGCGTGGAGCTGGGGGCGCACCTCGTGCGCGAGGGCGCCGTGGTCGCCTCCGACTGGGGCGGGGGCACCGCCTCGACCCCCGTGGCCGACCAGGCCGCGGCGACCGCCGGGCTCGACGCGCACGTGGTGACGTTCGCCGGGCTGCCGATCGCCTGAGCCGTGGGCCGGGCCGTCGCGGACGGCCCGGCCGGGGCCGGTCAGGCCTGCGCGGCCGGGTGGAAGCGCCGCCCGTTCACCCGCTCGGCGGCCCCGCAGTCGTCCAGGTACGGCGTGATGCCGCCCAGGTGCAGGGGCCAGTTGGCGCCGAGGATCATGCACAGGTCCACGTCCTCGGGGGCCGCGACGACGCGCTCGTCCAGGAGCAGGCCGATCTCCTCGGCCAGCGCGTCCTCGACCCGGCGCAGCAGCTCCTCGGAGGTCTGCGGGGTCGAGCCCTGCTCCAGCAGGGCCGCGGTCGCCTCCGGGATCTGCTCGCCGGTCGCGCCGGCGGCCTCCTCGTCGCGCCGGTCGGGGCGGACGTCCTTGGCCCAGATCGCGGTCTTGCCGGCGTCGATCAGGCGCTGCAGGTTCGCCGAGACCGGGAAGCGCTCCGCGCCGAAGGACGCGGAGAGGGACTCGGACACGTGCTGGGCCACGGGGATGCCGACCATGGCCAGGAGGGTGAACGGCGTCATCGGCAGGGCCAGCGGGTCCAGCGCGTGGTCGGCCTCGTGCGCGTCGGTGCCCTCGTCGAAGGAGTTCTGCACCTCGCCCATCATGCGCAGCAGGACGCGGTTGACCACGAACGCGGTGGCGTCGTGGACGAGCACGCCGGTCTTGCGGAGCCGGCGGGTCAGTTCGAACGCGGTGGCCACGACCTCGTCCGTCGTCGCCTCGGTCCGCACGATCTCCACGAGCGGCATGACCGCCACCGGGTTGAAGAAGTGGAAGCCCACGAGGCGCTCGGGATGCTCGAGGACCTCGGCCATGGCGGCCACGGACAGGCTCGAGGTGTTGGTCATCAGGATGGCGTCCTCACGCACGATGCCCTCGAGCTCGCGGAAGACGGTGCGCTTGACCTCGAGCTCCTCGAAGACGGCCTCGATGACGATGTCGGCGTCCGCGTACACCGCCTTGTCCGTGTCCGCGGTGATCAACCCGGCCAGGGCCTCGCCGTCCTCGGCGGAGAGCCGTCCACGGGAGACCATCTTCTCGACCTGCGCGCGCACGCCCGCCAGGCCGCGCTCGACACGCTCGGCGTCGATGTCCGTCATCACGACGGGCACCCGCAGGTGCCGGGCGAAGACGAGGGCGAGCTGGCCGGCCATCAGGCCCGCACCGACGATGCCGACCTTGCGGACCTCGCGGGCGAGCTCGCGGCCCGGGTCGCCGGCGGGGCGCTTGGCGCGGCCCTGGACGAGGCCGAGGAACGCGTACACGGTGCGCCGGAACTCGGGGGAGTGCAGCAGCGTCCCGAGGGCGTCCGCCTCGGCCTGGGCGGACTCGGCGCGGGTGCGCGTGCGGGCGCCGGTGAACAGGTCCTCCAGGTGACGGCGCGCCGGCAGGTGGCGTCCGGGGCGAGCGGCCTGCAGCCGCTCCAGCGCCGCCAGGGCGCGGTCCCAGGCGGCGTCGGACACGTCGCGGTCGCGGTGGGCGGCCAGTTCGGCCGCCACGGACTCGTCCCCGGCGACCAGGGCGGCGGCGAGCTCGAGGCCCGCGTCGAGGAGGTCCCCCTCCACGATCCGGTCCATCAGGCCGAGCCCGTGCGCCGCGCGGGCGTCGAGCATGCGGTTGTCGTCGAGGGGGTTCTTCAGCACGACGTCGACGGCGGCCTCCGGGCCGATCAGATGGGGCACGCGCCACACGCCGGACCAGCCGGGGATCAGGCCGAGCCGGACCTCGGGCAGGCCGAAGCCCTTCGCATCGGCGGCCACCACGCGGTGTCCGGCGGCCAGGGCCAGCTCGAGGCCGCCGCCGAGGGCGAGGCCGTTCACGAGCGCGACCGTGGGGATCTCGAGGGCCGCGAGCCGGTCGTAGACGGCGTGGCCGAGCAGGGCCAGGTCGCGGCCGACGTCGTCGGTGAGGCCCGCGATCAGGGACAGGTCCGCCCCGGCCGCGAAGGTCCCCTCCACACCGGTCACGGCCAGGGCCTGGATCGCGCCCGCGGCGGCCCGGGCGGCCTGCTCGTCGAGCACCCGGCCGAGGCCGAGGAGCGTGGCCGGGCCCAGGGTGGCGGGCCGGCGGGGTCCCTGCCCGTTGTCCAGCGTGAGCAGCGCGAGCGTGCCCGCGCCATCGGGCAGGGCGTGGTCGGTCACGGTGACGGTGGTGACGACCTCATCCGGGGCCAGGGCGGGCAGGTGGTCGAAGGAAGCAAGAGAAACGGATGTCATGCGGGTCACACTACCGGCGAGTAGCCTCGGCGTCGACGCGACGCGACGGACCGATCCGGCCGGCCGCGTCGGGGGCTCAGGCGCCGGCGGGATCGGGGTCGAGGAGCGCGACCGTGACGATCGCGCCGACGTTCTCCACCTGCCACGGGCGCGCGCCCCGCTCCGTCAGGAACGCGTCGACGGTCTCGGGGGTGATCGGGGCGGGCGGGGTCCAGCAGATCCGCCGAAGGGTGTCCGGGGTGAGGAGGTTCTCGGTGGGCATCCCCAGCTGCTCGGCCCGTCGGGCGACGCGGGCCTTGGCCGTGCGCAGGCGGCGGTCCGCCACCGGGTCCCGGTCCTTCCAGGCCCGGGGTGGGGGCGGGCCGTCCCCGGTGCGGATCTGCGCCGCGGGGGCGTCGTCCCGCTCGGCGTCCTCAACGCCGGCCCGGATCGCGGCGATCCAGCGCGGGGCCTCGCGGCTCGCGGCGCGGCCGTGGAAGCCGGAGGTCTGGCGCAGGGCGGGGACGGTGCGCGGCTGGGCGGCCGCGGCGGCGACGATCGACCGGTCCGGGATGAGCCGGCCGGGGGCGACGTCGCGGTGGCGGGCGAGGTCCTCGCGGGCCTCCCACAGGCGCTTGAGGACCGCGCGCTGCACGGGGCGGCGCAGCGTCTGGGAGCCCGAGGTGCCGCGCCAGGGGTCCTTCTTCGGCGTGGGCGGCGGGGCCGTGCGCACGTGCTCGAACTCCTGCTCGGCCCACGCGAGCTTGCCGTCGGCCTCGAGGCGCGCGATCAGGGCCTCGCGCAGCGGGACGAGCAGCTCGACGTCGAGCGCCGCGTAGGTGAGCATCGCCTCGGGCAGCGGACGCACCGACCAGTCGGCGGCCGAATGCTCCTTGGCGAGGGTGACCCCCAGCAGCTCCTCCAGGACCGCGGCCAGGCCGACGCGCGGCAGGCCGGACACCCGGGCCGCGAGCTCGGTGTCGAACAGCCGATCGGGGCGCAGCCCCTGCTCGGCCAGGCAGGGCAGGTCCTGGCTGGCCGCGTGCAGGATCCACTCGACGCCCGCGAGGGCCTCCTGCAGCGGGGCCAGCCCGTCGAGGGCTTCGGGATCGACGAGCCAGATGCCGGCGCCCTCGCGCTTGAGCTGGACGAGCATAGCCCGCTGGCCGTACCGGATCCCGGAGGCGCGCTCCGCGTCGATGGCGACGGGCCCGGTCCCCGCGGCGAGCGCCGCGGCGCAGGCCTCCAGGCCCGCGCGGGTGTCGGTGAGCCGGGGGACTCCACCGGCCGGTGTGGCGATCAGCCGCGGGGGCGCGTCCGGGGCGGCCGTCTCGGGGGCGTCGGTCATGCTGCTCCTGTTCGGGGAGGTCGGGGCGGGGACGGGCCGGGGCCCGGTGTGTCGGAGGCGCGGGCGCGCGGTCAGGGGCCGGCCGTGTGGACGTCCGCGGCGTGCTCGGGCGGCAGACCGGCGAACGCGCAGATCATGTCCGACCACGCCTCGAGATGCGAGCCGAGGTCCCGCGGGGCCGGGGTCCACGAGGCGCGCAGCTCGATGTCGGTGGTGTCCGGGGCCGCACTGAGCGTCCCGAAGCCCTCCGCGATGCTGCGCGTCGCGGTGCCGCCGGCGTGGGAGTGCTCGGCGTGGCGGCGCTCGAGCGCCTCCACGAGCCACGTCCACGCGACGGCGCCGGCCAGCTGGTCCAGTGCGACGTCCGGTTCCAGGCTCGCACGGATCCATGTCACCGCCCGGAAGCCTCCCGGCCACCGGGCGTCCGGGGCCGGGTCGTGCAGGAGGACGAACCGCCCCGTGGCCAGCACGCCGCCGGTCGCGCCCGGCCCGTCGCACACGTCGGCGGCGAGGGCGACGGCGAAGGGCGCCTGCCCCTCGGGTGCCGGGATCTCCCGCAGCCGCACCTCGGTCCGTGGCCGCGCATCGCGCAGGTCCGCCAGGGCACGCCGGAACACCCCCGGCGGCACGGGCGCCTCGACCGCCCCGGGGGCGGCGGAGAGGCGACGGGGCCCGATCACGCTCATGCCCGTCAGCCTAGGCTGCGGGGCCCAGCGGGCCGCGGGGGCGCGCCGTGGACGCCACGGCGCTCCCGCACCGGATCAGCGCGCCCCGTCCGGGGCCGCCGCGTCGTCGGCGGGGGCCAGGCGCAGCGAGATCGAGTTGATGCAGTAGCGCAGGTCCGTGGGGGTGTCATAGCCCTCGCCCGCGAAGACGTGACCCATGTGGGAGCCGCACGCCGCGCACCGCACCTCGATCCGCTCCATGCCCAGGGTGGTGTCCTTCAGGTACTCCACCCGGTCCTCCGCGAGCGGTGCGAAGAACGAGGGCCAGCCGCAGTGCGCGTCGAACTTCTCGTCCGAGCGGAACAGCTCGGATCCGCACGCCCGGCACGCGTACACGCCCTTCACGTGCGAGTCCCAGTACTCGCCCGTGAAGGGCCGTTCCGTGCCGGCCCGGCGCAGCACCTGGAACTCCTCGGGCGTGAGCCGTCGGGCCCACTCCTCGTCCGTCAGGCGGGCGCCGCCCGGGGCGGCCAGGGTCTGCTCGGGAGCGGGGACGTCCCGCGCGGGGTCGGGGGTGGGGCCGTCATGGGGGGTGTGGGGAGTCTCGGTCATGCCCGGTGCAACGGTCCGGAGCGCCGTCGTGTTCCCGACCGGCGTCGCATTGGCGGGCGCGCCCGCCCGTGGAGGACAATGGCGCGCATGGCCGCACGACCCCGCCGTCCCCGTCCCCACCCCGCCGACCTGCCGCCCGCCCTGGCCGCCGCCGTCACCGTGGCAGCCCGGCGGGCCGGGGGTCGCGACTCCCGCGTCCGCCGAGCGGGCCGCCTGGTCCGCCGCGGAGTCACCGGATCGGTGCGCGGCGGCGTGGCCGTGGCCTCCCCGGTGGCCCGCTGGGCCCCGCCCGTGCTCAGCGTCGCCGCGGCCTCCGCCTTCGTGCTGGCCGGGGCGAGCTCGGCGCTCGCAGGCGTGTTCGCCCGCACCGTGGTGACCCCCGTGCGCCGCCACGCCGAGTCCACGCCGATCCTCGCCGTCGTCGACACGCCCGCCGGGCAGGACGTGATCCTGCAGGCCGACGAGTACACCACCGTGCCCGGCCAGTACTCCCTCACGTTCGACGACGGCGCCGGATGCGCCCGCATCGGGGAGATCACCTCCTTCGACCCCCGGGACGGCACGGTGCAGCGCGCGGTCGAGGAGGTCTTCTCCGGCGATCTGACGACGGCGACCCGGGGCCGGTTCACCGGCTTCGTCTACCCGACCCCCGCCGACGCCGGGCTCGACGCCGAGGACGTGCAGGTGCCGGTGCCCGGCGGCCACGCCCGCGCATGGCGCATCGAGCCGGACCCCAGCGAGGACGGCGAACCCCGTCCCGCGGAGGGGCTGTGGGCGGTGATGGTCCACGGCCGCGGCGCGCGCCGCAACGAGGGCATCCGCGCCGTGCCGACCGCCCGCCGCCTGGGCATGACGTCGCTGCTGATCTCCTACCGCAACGACGGCGACGCCCCGGACGCCGCCGACGCCCGCTACGGGCTCGGCACCACCGAATGGGAGGACGTCGAGGCGGCCATCCGCTACGCCCTCGACCACGGCGCCCGGGACGTCGTCCTCTTCGGCTGGTCCATGGGCGGGGCCGTGGTGCTGCAGACCGTGGACCGCTCCCCGCTGGCCCCGCACGTGCGCGGCGTGGTCCTGACGGGCCCCGTCATCGACTGGGTGGACGTGCTGCGCCACCAGGCCCGGCTCAACCGGATCCCCGAAGCCGTGGGCCTGCTCGGCCAGTGGCTGCTGGCCAACCGGGCCGGCCGGTTCATCACGGGCCTGGCCGCCCCCGTGGACCTCAAGGCCCTGGACTGGGTGACCCGCGCCGACCACGTGCGTGTGCCCACGCTGATCCTGCACTCCGAGGACGACGAGTACGTGCCCGTCGGCCCCTCGCAGGACCTGGCCGAGCGCAACCCGGACCTCGTGCGGTTCGTCCGCTTCCACCAGGCCCGCCACACCCGCGAGCAGAACGTGGACCCGCGCAAGTGGGACACCACCGTGCGCGGCTGGCTGCGCGCCGTGCTCAGCGCCCCCCGCCCCGGCGGCCGGGGGCGCTGACCGCGCTCAGGCCGCGGCGTCCGCCAGCCCCCGACGGCGCAGCAGCGGCTCGAGCTCGGCGTCCCGGCCACGGAACGCGCGGTAGGACTCCAGCAGGTCACGCGTATCGCCCCGCGAGAGCAGCTCGTCCGCGAACCGGCGGCCGTTCTCCCGCGTCATCCCGCCGTGCTCGCGGAACCACTCCACGGCGTCCGCGTCCAGCACCTCGGCCCACACGTAGGAGTAGTACCCGGCCGCGTAGCCGCCGCCGAAGATGTGCTTGAAGTAGCCGGTGCCGTAGCGCGGAGGCACCAGGTCCGGGTCGATGCCCGCCTCGGTCAGCACCCGGCGCTCGAACGCGGCCGGGTCGGCCGTGGCGGCGTCCACCGTCTCCTCCGTCAGCGAGTGCCAGGCCCAGTCCACGAGCGCCGCGCCCAAATACTCGACCGTGCGGTGCCCCTCGCCCCACAGGTCCGCCGCCTCGAGCCGCTCCAGCGTCCCCGCCGGCAGCGGCTCGCCCGACTCCACGTGCCGCGCGTACGCGGCCAGCAGGGACGGCTCGCGCAGCCACACCTCGTTGACCTGCGACGGGAACTCGACGACGTCGCGCGGCACGTTCGTCCCGGTGAGCGAGGCGTACTCGCCCCGGGCCAGCAGCCCGTGCAGGGCGTGGCCGAACTCGTGGAACAGCGTCGTGGCCTCATCCAGCGTCAGCAGGGCCGGACGCCCCGCCGCCGGGGCCGGCACATTCATCGTGGTGAACACCACCGGGCGCTCGCCCAGGGCGTCCGCCATGTCCCGCACCGTGTGCATCCAGGCACCGCCCGACTTGGTCGGCCGCGCGAACAGGTCCGCGACGAACAGACCCACCCCGGCACCGTCCTCACCCGTCACCTCGAACACCCGGATCCCGGGGCGGTACAGGTGCCGCGCCAGCTCCGGGCGCTCGGCGAACGTGAGCCCGTACAGCGCCGTCGCCGCCGCGAACACGCCCTCGGTCAGCACCCGGTCCAGCTCGAAGTACGGGCGCAGGGCGTCCGCGTCCACCGCGAACTCCTCCCGCGCGTACGCCGCGGACAGCGCCGGCCAGTCCCATGGGGCCACCTCGGCGTCCGTCCGGCCCGCGTGCGCCGCCGCCGTCGCCGCGTCCGCCCGCGCGTTGGCCATCGCCCGCGGCGCCATCGCGGCCAGCAGCTCCTCCACGGCCGCCGTCGACGGCGCCGCCCGGTCCTTCAGCGCCTGCTCGGCCCAGCTCTGCGCCCCCAGCAGCCGCGCCTTGCGCAGCCGCAGCCGCACCATCGCCATCGCCGTCGTCAGCGTCTCGTGCTCCCCGGACCCGCCCCGGCCCGTCGACGCCTCGAACACCTCGCGCCGCATCCCCTCGTCCTGCAGGGACGCCAGCCACGGCTGCGACGTGAACAGGGACAGCGTCAGCAGCCACGGGCCCGCCGCCGCGTCCCCGTCCCCGTGCCCCGCCTCGGCGGCCGCCCCCGCCGCCGCGGCCAGGTCGTCCTCGCTCAGACCGGCCAGGCGCTCGCGGTCCGTGACGAGCACGGCGCGGGCGGCGGTGTCCGCGACGAGGCGGCGCGTGTAGGCGGCCGAGAGGGACGCCAGCTCCGTGTTGATCCCGCGCAGCTCCTCGCGCGCGGCCTCGTCCAGGTCCGCCCCCGCCAGGGAGAGGCGCAGGCGCAGCGTCTCCAGCAGGCGGGCGTCCTCGCCCGTGAGGCCGCCGTCGTCGATCGAAGCGGCGCGCGCCGCCAGCCGCGGGTCCAGCAGGATCGCGTCCTCGTGGGCCGCGAGCTCGGGGGAGAGCTCCTCGGCCAGGGCCTGCCGCGCATCCGTGCCGTCCGAGCCGACGAGCGTGAAGAACATCGCGGCGGAGCGGCGCAGCAGCTGGCCGGACAGCTCGAGCGCACGGACGGTGTTCTCGAAGGTCGGCGCCGTGGCCGCCCCGAGGATCTGGTCGACCTCGGCGCGCTGGGCCGCCATCCCCGCGCGCACGGCCTCGGCCAGCTGCGCGTCGGAGACGGCGGAGAAGTCGGGCAGCCCGTAGGGCAGGTCGGAGGGGGTCGCCAGCGGGTGGTCGGCGGGCAGGACGGAGGGCGCGGAGGTGTGGGTCATGGGCGCGAGTGTAGTCAGCCGTGATCCGCGCCACCCCACCGGGCGTCGCTAGACTGGGCGGTCGAGCCAGCAGACGAGATCCAGACCTGAGGAGGCGTGATGGCAGGACATTCCAAGTGGGCGACCACCAAGCACAAGAAGGCCGTCATCGACGCGCGGCGCGCCAAGGCGTTCGCGAAGTACATCAAGAACATCGAGGTCGCGGCACGTGCCGGCGGACCCGACGTCGCCGGCAACCCCGCCCTCGACCTGGCCGTGTCCAAGGCCAAGAAGGCCTCGGTGCCCAACGACAACATCGACCGCGCCGTCAAGCGCGGCGCCGGCCTCACCGGCGAGGTCATCGACTACGCCGAGATCATGTACGAGGTCCGCGGCCCCCAGGGCTCGGCGCTGCTGGTCGAGTGCCTGACCGACAACAAGAACCGCGCCGCCGCGGACGTGCGCGCGGCCGTCACCCGCAACGGCGGCACCATGGCCGACTCCGGCTCCGTCTCCTTCCTCTTCGAGCGCAAGGGCCTCGTGCGCCTGCCCGCCGAGGGCAACACCGAGGACGGCCTGCTCGAGGCCGTGCTCGAGGGCGGCGCCGACGCCGAGGAGGTCGTCGTCTCCGGCGACTCCTTCGAGATCCTCTCGGACCCCTCCGACCTGCAGTCCGTGGCCAAGGCCCTCGACGAGGCGGGCGTGGAGTACGAGTCCGACGAGCTCGAGTTCGTCCCCACCATGAAGGTGGACCTGGACGCGTCGGGCGCCCGCACCTTCCTCAAGCTGGCCGATGCCCTCGAGGACCTCGACGACGTCCAGAACGTCTTCTCGAACGTGGACATCGCCCCCGAGGTCCTCGCCGAGCTCGACGAGGACTGATCGCGCTGAGCGCGCGCCGGCCCGCCGACGTCGTCCGGATCCTCGGGGTGGACCCGGGGCTCACCCGCTGCGGGATCGCCGTGGTGGACGTGGACGCGCGACGGCGGGCCGCGCTCGTCCACGTCGAGGTCACGGGCACCCCGCCCACCGCCCCCCTGGACCAGCGCCTCCTGCGCATCGACGAGGCCGTCTCCGCGGTCCTCGCCGCGCACCGGCCCGATCGCGCCGCCGTCGAGCGCATGTTCGCGAACACGAACACGCCGACCGTGCTGGGCACGGCCCAGGCCGCGGGCGTGGCGATCGCCGCGGCCGCGCGCGCCGGCGTCCCCGTGGGCCTGCACACCCCCTCCGAGGTCAAGGCCGCCGTCACCGGACACGGCGATGCGGGCAAGGAGCAGGTCACCACGATGGTCACCCGGATCCTCCGCCTCGACGCCCCGCCGCGCCCGGCCGACGCGGCCGACGCCCTCGCCTTGGCCATCGCCCACGGCTGGCGCGGCACCGCCCTCGGCGCGGCCGCCGGCCAGACCGGCCTCGACACCGCGGACCTCGCCTCCCGGGCGGGGCGCTCGCAGTTCGCCGCCAAGGCGCCCGCGCGCGCCCGCCCGCGGGGCCAGCTCACCGCCGCGCAGCGGGCCTGGCTCGACGCCGAGCGCTCGGCGGGCGGCGGGCGACGCCGGTAGGCCGCTGCCGGGCCGGCGTTCGATGATATGTTCGAATCCGCGCCGACCGGCGTCCGTCCGTCCCGACAGGAGGGCCCCTCATGATCGCCTCGCTCAGCGGCACCGTCGAGCACGTGGCCCTCGACCGGGCGGTCATCGCCGTCGGCGGCCTGGGTGTGCAGTTCTCCGCCACCCCGCAGACGCTGGCCACCCTGCACGAGGGCCGGCCGGGGGCGGTGCAGACCCACCTCGTGGTCAAGGAGGACGCCCTGACCCTCTACGGCTTCGCGGACCGCGACGAGCGCGAGGTGTTCGAGGTGCTCATCACGGCCAACGGCGTGGGTCCCCGCCTCGCCCTGGCGATCCTCTCCGTCCACCACCCCGAGACCGTGCGCCGGGCGGTCACCGAGGAGGACGAGAAGACCCTCACCCGCGTGCCCGGCATCGGGCCGAAGATGGCGCGCAAGATCATCGTCGAGCTCTCCGGCCGCCTCGCGCCCACCGGGGAGCCGGTGCCCGAGGCGGAGGCCGAGGCGAGCGCCGAGCCGACCGTCGAGGCGCTCTGGCACGCCGACGTCGTGCAGGCGATGGCCGGCCTGGGCTGGTCCGAGAAGGAGGCGCTCAAGGCCGTCGAGGCCACCGTGGCGGCCCGCCCGGAGCTGGACGAGGGCCGCGACGTCGCCGCGCTGCTGCGTGCCACCCTGCGCGACGTCGGCATGGCCGGCTCTGTGCGAGGCGGGCGATGAGCGCGGAGTCCTCGCCGCTGTCCGCGGCGGCCGTCGACCCGGAGGAGCGTCGGCTCGAGGCCGCGCTGCGCCCCAAGCACCTGGACGAGTTCGTGGGCCAGATGCGCGTGCGCGAGCAGCTGGACCTCATGCTCGCCTCCGCCCGGCTGCGCGACCGCGCCGCGGACCACGTCCTGCTCTCCGGTCCGCCCGGGCTCGGCAAGACCACGCTGGCGATGATCGTGGCCGCGGAGATGAACGCCCCCCTGCGGCTGTCCTCCGGCCCCGCGATCCAGCATGCGGGCGACCTCGCGGCCATCCTGTCCTCGCTCACCGAGGGCGAGGTGCTCTTCCTCGACGAGATCCACCGGATGTCCCGCCCGGCCGAGGAGATGCTCTACATGGCCATGGAGGACTTCCGGGTGGACATCGTGGTGGGCAAGGGCGCCGGCGCCACCTCGATCCCGCTCGAGCTGCCGCCCTTCACGCTCGTCGGCGCCACCACGCGGGCCGGCCTCCTGCCGGGGCCGCTGCGCGACCGCTTCGGCTTCACGGGCCATCTGGACTTCTACACCGAGGTGGAGCTCGAGCGCGTCCTGCGCCGCTCCGCCCTGCTGCTGGACATGCGGCTGGCCACGGAGGGGTACCGGCAGATCGCCCGGCGCTCGCGCGGCACCCCGCGCATCGCCAACCGCTTGCTGCGCCGCGTGCGGGACTGGGCGCTCGTGAAGGGGCTGGCCGAGGTCGGCGCGCACGACGCCGCCGCCGCCCTGGACATGTACGAGGTCGACGGGCGCGGCCTGGACCGGCTCGACCGGTCCGTGCTCACGGCCCTGTGCACCACGTTCGGCGGCGGGCCCGTGGGGCTCAGCACGCTGGCCACCGCCGTGGGGGAGGAGGCCGAGACCGTGGAGACCGTGGCCGAGCCCTTCCTCATCCGCGAGGGCATGGTGGCGCGGACCCCCCGTGGCCGCGTCGCGCTGCCGGGGGCCTGGGAGCACCTGGGCCTCGCCGCTCCGGAGGCCACGCCGGGGCCGTGACGCCCAGGGCGGGCCCCTACACTGGACAGGCCCGCCCACCCCGAGCATCAGGAGTCCCCCATGCCCGTCGCCACCGCCGCGACCCTGCCCGTGATCGCTCAGCAGGCCCAGGGGGGTGGCGGCAGCCTGCTCATGCTCATCGCCTTCGCCCTGCTCGCGGTGATGCTCTTCCTCTCCTTCCGCAAGGGCAAGAAGATGCAGCAGCAGCAGGCGCAGATGCGCAGCACCCTCGCCCCAGGCGTCGAGGTCATGACGGGCGCCGGCATCTTCGGCACCGTCGTGGCCGTGGACACCGAGGGCCAGCGGGTGACGCTGGAGACCGCCCCGGGCACCCGCATGGACGTGCACCTGCAGGGCGTCACCACCGTCGTGGAGCCGGAGACGGCCGCCGCGCCCACCACGGACCCGTCGCGTCTGGATGACGCCCCCGGCACCGAGTACCGCGCCGACGACGCCGACGACCCGCGTCCGCGCCGCGACGACCTGGCCTGAGGCCCACCCACCCCTGCACACGCGGCCCCGCCTGGCGGGGCCGCTCGAATGTGACGGAAGCACCTGAGCAATGGCGAAGAGAACACCCACCGGCTCCGCCGGGCGCACCCTGGCCTGGCTGGCCGCCCTCCTCGTGGTCCTGGCCGCGATCCTCGGCGGGGGCGTGGCCTCCGGCGCGGCCTCCTGGGCTCCCAAGCTCGCCCTCGACCTCGAGGGCGGCACGCAGATGGTGCTGGCCCCCCAGACCTCGACGGGCGAGTCCGTCACCCCCGAGCAGCTGGACCAGGCCGTGGAGATCATCCGCCAGCGTGTGGACGGCTCCGGCGTGGCCGAGGCGGAGGTCGCCACGCAGGGCTCCCAGAACGTGGTCGTCTCCCTGCCCGGGGTCCCGGACGAGGAGACCCGCCGCCTGATCCAGGCGTCCGCGGACATGCAGTTCCGCCCCGTGCTGCAGTCCGGCCCGGGGGAGGCCACCCCCGAGGACCAGCGCCTGCCAGAAGACCAGCTGCCGAAGCCCGACGGGGAGCCGGCGGACGCCTACGACCCGAACTGGGTCACCCCGGCCCTGCTGGCCGAGTTCCAGGCCACGGACTGCACCGCCCCGCGGGACCCGGCCGCGCCCCCGCCGCCGTCCGACCGGGCGATCGTCGCCTGCCAGCCCTCCGAGGAGCTCGCCGACGGCGCCGTCACGCCGGCCCAGAAGTACATCCTGGGCCCCGTGGTCATCCCGGGCACCCAGATCAAGGGCGCGTCCAACGGCATGGCCCAGGCCCAGGGCGGCGTCTCCACCAACCAGTGGGTCGTCAACATCGAGTTCGACGAGGAGGGCACCAAGGCCTTCACGGAGGTCACCCAGAAGCTCACCCCGTACCCCGAGGGCGACCCGCGCAAGCAGTTCGCGATCCTGCTGGACGGGGACGTGATCTCCGCGCCGCAGTCCAACGTGGTCATCACCAACGGCAGCGCGCAGATCAGCGGCCCCACCCTGAACGAGCAGACGACGGCGCAGTTGGCCGAGCAGCTCAACTACGGCTCCCTGCCGATCTCCTTCTCGATCGAGTCCGAGCAGCAGATCTCCGCCACGCTCGGCCGGGACCAGCTCTTCTGGGGCCTGATCGCCGGCCTGATCGGCCTCGGCCTCGTGGCCGTGTACCAGTTCTTCCAGTATCGGGCCCTGGGCCTGCTGACCTTCGCCTCGATCATCGTGGCGGGCGTGCTGACGTGGCTGACCATCGCGATCCTGGGCTGGACGGACAACTACCGCCTGTCCCTCGCGGGCATCGCCGGGCTCATCGTGGCGATCGGTCTGACGGCGGACTCGTTCATCGTCTACTTCGAACGCATCAAGGACGAGCTGCGCGCGGGCCACACCGTGCCCGTCGCCGTGCACGAGGGCTGGAAGCGCGCCCGGCGGACGATCACCGCGTCCAAGGCCGTGAACCTGCTGGCCGCCGTCGTGCTGTACTTCGTGGCCGTCGGCAACGTGCGCGGCTTCGCGTTCACCCTCGGCCTCACCGCGATCGCCGACCTGATCGTGGTGTTCATGTTCACCCACCCGCTCATGGTGCTGTTGGCCCAGACCCGCTTCGTGGGCGAGGGACACCCGATGTCCGGACTGGACCCGTCGCTGCTGGGCGGGCCGTCCCTGTATCAGGGCGCCGGCCGCTTCCGCGAGCCCGCCCACGCCCCCCGCACCGGGCTCCCGGCGGAGGACTCCGACGAGCCGGCTGACGCGGCGGCCGCCGACGCCCCGCGCCCGCTCGTCGCGACGGGCGCCCCCCGCGCGGGCTCGTCCGCCCGGGGGGGCGGCCGCCGCTCGCGCACCGCGCCGCCCATGACGATCGCCGAGCGACGCCGCGCCGAGCGACGCCGCCAGGAGGAGGACCAGTGAACCGCTTCGCCGACTGGGGCAACGCCCTCTACTCGGGCCGCATCTCCTACCCGTTCATCCAGCGCTGGCGGCGGTGGTTCGCCCTCGCCGCCCTGCTGCTCGTCCTCGCCGGCGGCCTGACCGCCCTCCGCGGTGGCTTCAACCTCGGCATCGAGTTCCGGGGCGGCTCCGAGTTCACCGTCTCGCAGACGGCCTCCACCGACGTGGCCGCGGGCGAGCGCGCCGTGACCGACGTGCTGGCCGACGGCCACGCCACCGTCACGAACGTCGCCCCGGGCACCGTGCGCGTCCAGACCGAGCAGCTCGACGACGCCCAGACCCGAGCCGTGGCCGCGAACCTGCAGGAGGCCTACGGCGTCGGCCAGGACCAGGTGACCTCGACCTTCGTGGGGCCGACCTGGGGCGCCGCGGTGTCGCAGCAGGCCCTGATCGGCCTGGTGATCTTCGTGGTGCTCGTGACCCTGTTCATGGCCGTGTACTTCCGCACCTGGAAGATGTCCCTGGCCGCCGTGCTCGGCATGCTCTACGTGGTCGCGCTGACCGCCGGCATCTACGGCGCCACCGGCTTCGAGATCACGCCGTCGGCCATCATCGGCTTCCTCACGATCCTGTCGTACGCGCTCTACGACACCGTGGTGGTCTTCGACAAGATCCGCGAGAACACGATCGGGGCCGAGGAGGACCCGGAGCGCTCCTTCGTCGAGAACGTGAACCTCGCGGTGAACCAGACGCTCGTCCGGTCCATCACGACCTCCGTCGTCGGCATCCTGCCGGTCGGCTCGATCCTGTTCATCGGCGCGGGGCTGCTCGGTGCCGGCACGCTGCGGGACATCGCGCTCGCGCTGTTCGTGGGCATCATCGTGGGCACCCTGTCCACCCTGTTCCTCCAGGCGCCGCTGTACGCCCTGCTGCGCCGCAACGACCCGGACGTGCGCGACCACGACGCCCGGGCCGCGGCCCGCGCCGCCCGGGAGCGTGCCTCAGAGGCGGTCACCGATCCCGACGTCGCCCCCTGGGACGACGGCGCGCGACTCTGACGGAGCCGCTGCGGCCCCGGTGGTCTTCCTGGGGCGGGGTGGGACGGGCGC
This sequence comes from Micrococcus sp. CS26, assembly GCF_055522295.1. Lineage (NCBI taxonomy): Bacteria > Bacillati > Actinomycetota > Actinomycetes > Micrococcales > Micrococcaceae > Micrococcus > Micrococcus sp. CS26. The sequence continues at coordinate 4,737 of NZ_JBVFVY010000023.1, read as the reverse complement.
GGGTAGACTCGCCGATCATCCCGGCCGGAGCGGTCGGGGCCGCACGAGTCAGGAGGCGTGGCCCATGAGCGAGCAGGACCCCACTCCCGCCCCGGCCCGTCCCGCCCCGGCCCGTCCCGCCCCGGTCCGGCCCCGCAGCCGGATCGCACGCCTGACCGGCCGGCACGCCACCGAGTACTCGCCCCTGCTCGAGCCGCTGATGCGCACCGTGCGGCAGCGAGCCACCAAGACCGAGCTGGCCGAGATCGTCCGCGCCTTCGAGGTCGCCCGCGCGGCACACGAGGGGCAGATGCGGCGCTCCGGGGACCCGTACATCACCCACCCCGTCGCGGTCGCCACGATCCTCGCCGAGATCGGCGTGACGGGCCCGACGCTCCTGGCGGCCCTGCTGCACGACACCGTCGAGGACACGGACTACTCCCTGGAGCGCCTCCGCGCCGACTTCGGCTCCGAGGTCGCCCTCCTCGTGGACGGCGTGACCAAGCTGGACAAGGTGACCTACGGCGCCGCGGCGCAGGCCGAGACCGTGCGCAAGATGGTCATCGCGATGGCCCAGGACGTGAACGTCCTGCTCATCAAGCTCGCCGACCGGCTGCACAACGCGCGGACGTGGCGGTACGTCTCCCCGGAGTCCAGCGCCCGCAAGGCCCAGGAGACCTTGGACATCTACGCCCCGCTGGCCCACCGGCTCGGCATGAACACCGTCAAGTGGGAGCTCGAGGACCTCTCCTTCGCCGCCCTCAAGCCCAAGATGTACGCGGAGATCGTGCGCCTCGTGGGGGAGCGCAACCCGGAGCGGGAGAAGCACATCGCGGCGCTGCGCACCGTGATCGAGGAGCACCTGCGCGAGCACCGGATCCGGGCGACCGTCACCGGACGGCCGAAGCACTACTACTCGATCTACCAGAAGATGGTGACGCGCGGGAAGGACTTCGACGACATCCACGACCTCACGGGCATCCGGGTGCTCGTGGACTCCGTGCGTGACTGCTACGCCGTGCTCGGCGTCATCCACGCGCGCTGGAACCCGGTCCCGGGCCGGTTCAAGGACTACATCGCGGTCCCGAAGCTCAACATGTACCGCTCCCTGCACACCACGGTGATGGTGCCGGGCGGCAAGCCGGTGGAGATCCAGATCCGCACGCAGGAGATGCACCGCCAGGCCGAGTACGGCGTCGCCGCGCACTGGCGGTACAAGGCCCAGGTCGCCGGCCAGGCGCCGGTGCAGGCCACGCCGGCCTGGCTGCGCTCGGTGATGGACTGGCAGGCGGACACCCGGGACCCGGACGAGTTCCTCGCCTCGCTGCGCACCCAGATCGGGGCGGACGAGGTGTACGTCTTCACGCCGAAGGGGGAGATCCGCACCCTGCCGGCCGGCTCCACGCCCGTGGACTTCGCCTACGCCATCCACACCGACGTCGGCCACCGCACCATCGGCGCCCGGGTCAACGACAAGCTCGTCCCGCTGTCCACGCCGCTCAGCCACGGCGACACCGTGGAGGTCTTCACCTCGCGCGCCGAGGACGCGGGGCCGAGCCGGGATTGGCTGGGCTTCGTGGTCTCGCCGCGGGCCCGGTCCAAGATCCGTCACCACTTCGCCACGCAGCGCCGCGACGAGCAGGCCGACCGGGGACGCGAGTCGCTGACCCGTCAGCTGCGCAAGGCCGGCATGGCCGTGCAGCAGGTGCTCGGCGGCGAGGAGCTGGTGCAGGTGGCCACGGATCTCGGCTACGCGGACCTCGACGGGCTGTTCGTGGCCCTCGGCGACGGCCACGTGTCCGCCCAGTCCGTGCAGGAACGCGTCGCGGAGCGCCTCGCTCCGCCGACGTCGACGCAGGCCGAGCCGGAGGGCGAGCTGACCGTCGGCGAGGTGGACCTGCAGGAGCTGGTCCCGGCCCAGTCGCGGCGCGCCCCCGCGCGGGCCACCAACGACGCCGGCGTGCTCGTGGACGGCGACGGCGGCGTCATGGCCAAGCTGGCACGGTGCTGCAACCCGGTGCCGCCGGACGCCATCGACGGGTTCGTCACCCGCGGCTCCGGGGTCTCCGTGCACCGGGTCGACTGTCCCAACCTGGCGACCCTGCTCGCGCAGGAGCCGGAGCGCCGCACCCCGGTCAGCTGGGCGCCGTCGCAGGACACCGTCTACCTGGTGGAGATCCAGATCGAGGCGCTGGACCGCAAGTCGCTGCTCTCCGACGTCACCCGGGTCCTCTCCGAGAACCACGTGAACATCCTCTCGGCCTCCGTGAACACCACCCGCGACCGCGTGGCGATGAGCCGGTTCGTCTTCGAGATGGGCGACCCCCGGTTCCTCGGCCACGTGATCGACGCGGTGCGCCGCATCGACGGCGTCTTCGACGTGCACCGCACCTGAGCCTCCCGGCCTCAGTCGGGGACGTCCAGCGCCGCCAGCAGCGCGCCCAGCCGGCGCCGGGCCGCCACGACGCCGGCACGGCGGGTCCGGCGGGCCAGCCGCTCCCGCAGCCCGGCGGCGCCGTGGGCGCCGATCACGGCGGCCGCGCGCCGCGCCGCATCCGGGTCGGCGCTGAGCAGCAGGTCTTCGACTGTCCGGGCGGGCGTCGTGACCCGCACGGGGCCGAAGCGGAGCACGTCGTGCTCGGCGGGGGCGACGCCCGTGGCATCGGCCGCGACGTCCGACTGCGTGAGCGTCCAGGGCAGCAGGCCCCCGCCGGCGGGGCGCCGGTGGAAGTGCGGCACGGCCGCGTGCAGCCGCCCGGGCGCCGCGCCGCCGGCCAGGATCCAGGCCGCCGACGGGCCGATCGCGGTCCAGCCGGCGGCCAGGAGCGGGCCGCCGAGGGTCCACAGGGCAGCGGCCCGGACCGCGGGATCGTCCGCGGCGTCCGGCCGCGCCCACACCCCGGGCAGCAGCGGCCGCACGGCGCCCCGCGCGCCGAGCGCCTGCAGCTCCGGCTCCGTGAAGGGGTCGCCCGCCAGCACGAGTGCCCCGGTCGGGGCGGTCTCCTCGATCGTCACGGTCGTCATGCCCGGATCCTGCCAGAGACGGGGACGCCCCCGCGGCCGCCTGTGGACAGGCGGGCCGCGGGGGCGTGCTCGAGACGGGTGGGGCTCAGCGGAGCTCGGAGGCCGAGGCCTCGAGGGCCTGCTTCCACTGCAGGCGCGCGTCGAGCGCCTCCTGGGCCTTCTTGACGGCGCGCTGGTCGCCCCGGGCCTGGGCCCGGGCGAGATCCGCCTCGAGCCCCGCGATGGTCTCCTCGAGCTGCGTGAGGGCGGAGTTCGTGCGGGCCTTGGTCTCCGGGTCGGTGCGGCGCCAGTGCTCGTTCTCCGCCTGCTTGAGGGCGTCCTCGAGCTTGCGGAAGCCCTCCTCCATCCGGCGGACGTCCCCGCGGGGCACGCGGCCGGCATCCTCCCACCGCCCGCGCAGCTCGTTGAGCGCGCGCCGTCCGGCCTTGACGTCCGTGAACGGGAGCAGCTTCTGGCCGTCGGCGAGGATCTGCTCCTTCACCTTCAGGTTGGCCCCGTACTCGCGGTCGATCTCCTGGTTCGCGGCCTTGCGGGCGGCGAAGAAGACGTCCTGGGCGGCGCGGAAGCGGGCCCAGAGGGCGTCGTCCTCCTTGCGGGAGGCCCGGGGGGCGCGCTTCCACTCGTCCATCAGGTCGCGGTACTTGCCGGCGGTCACGCCCCAGTCGGTGGAGGTGGACAGCTCCTCGGCACGGGCGATGAGACGCTCCTTGACCTGCTTGGCCTCGGCCGAGGCGGCGTCCAGCCGGGAGAAGTGGGCGCGGCGGGTCTTGTCGAACGCGGTGCGGGCGCCGCGGAAGCGCTTCCACAGGTCGTCCTCGACCGACTTGGCCAGACGCGGACCGGCCTTCTGGGCGGCCTTCCACTCCTCGAACAGCTCCGTCATGCGCTTGGACGCGGTCTTCCAGGGCATCCGCTCGGCCGGGGTCTGGGCGAAGGTCTCGGCCTCGGCGACGATGGCCTCGCGGGTGGCCAGCTGCTCGGCCTGGGCGGCCTGCCGGGCCTCCTGTTCCGCGGCGCGGTAGTCGCCCAGGAGGGTCTCCAGGGCCGCCAGGCGGGTGCGGAGGGCGTCCATGTCGCCGACCATGTGGCGCTCGTTCACCGCGGTCGTCATCTGACCCAGCGCCCGGCCCAGCTCACCCGAGGGGGCGCCGGCGGCGATGCGCTGCTCGAACAGGGCCATCTGGGCGCGCACGTCGTCGTACTTGCGCACGAAGTACGCCAGCGCGTCCTCGGTGCTCGCGTCCGGCACCTGGCCGACCGCGTGCTCCTCCTGCCCGTCCAGCAGCGTGACGTGGCCGTCCTCGCTCACCCGGGCGAACCTGGCGGCCTCCTCCACCGGGGTGGGCGGCACGGTCGGGGCCACGACGGGGGCCGGGGCGACGGACGCGGCGGCGGGCGTCGCGGGGCGCACGGCGGCCGGGCTGGCCTTCTTCATCGCGGCCGGGGAGGGCACGGCGGGCGTCTCGGCGGGCTGGGAGGAATCACCGTGCGCCGGGGCGTCGGGGACGATCTCGGGGACGGGCCGGGCCTCGGCGGGCACGGTCGTATCGGCGGCCTCGGCCGACGCGGGGGTGGACTCGGTGGCGGGGGACTGCTGGTCGTCGGGCTGCATGTGATTGGTCACCGCTGGAACTCTCCCTGACTGCGCCGGCACGCAGTCGTCGAGGGATGCGGCCGGTCGGGATGGACACGAACAGGGCCAGCGTACCGGGCCGGACAGCGCCCGCGCCTAGA
>NZ_JBVFVY010000022.1:0-34528 GCF_055522295.1 Micrococcus sp. CS26 | reverse complement strand
GCGAAACCCTCCCCCGCCGCACCCGGGCTGGTGCGCTCCACGTCCAGGGCGAGCACGTCCCTGAGCAGCGCGGCCAGGCCCTGGCGCAGCGGGGAGGCGCCGGTGCGGCCGGACTGGAAGGCGACGCGGACGTCGCGGTCGCGCAGGCCGTGCGGCGCCGCCGTCACGGCGAGCAGGCCGGTGTGCTGCGCGGGCAGGCCGAGGGCGGCACGGGCCGCGTCGTCGGCGACGACGGCGACCACACCCGGCAGGCTTGGGGCCTCGGCGAGGAACGTCTCGTAGGACACACCGGGCATCGCGGCCAGCACAGCGGCGGCCTCGGCGGTCAGGGACTGGGTGTCGACGGTGGTGACGGTCATGGATCCAGGGTGAATCGCGATTCACTGAGATGGGGAGCCTCGTCCACATTATGAGATTTGTAGCCACATGGTGAGACTCACGCCTGCCCCGACGTGCAGTACGCTGGCCCCATGCAGATGCACGCGCAGCAGTGGTGGACCGCCTGAGGGCGGCCCCGGTCATGCGCATCTGACACGACGAGCCGCTCGCCTGCCGGGCGGCTCCGTCATGAGCGGCTCGGCGGGCCCCATCCCAGGAGGACCACCGATGACCCACCGCAACCCCGAGGACAACGCCCTGAGAGGCGCCGCCGAGCCCCGCACCCTCGCCGAGGCCTGCGACCTCGTCACCACCCCGGACCTGGACGTCTCCGCGGACGGCATGTTCGGCCAGTACGGCGGCGCCCACCTGCCCCCGCAGCTGGCCGGCCCCATGGCCGAGGTCGCCCGCGCCTACGCCGAGGCCCGCACCGACCCCGAGTTCTACGCCGAATACCGACGCCTGCTGCGCGACGCCGTCGGGCGCCCCTCCCCCCTGACCCCGCTGGGCCGCCTCTCCGACGAGCTCGGCGGCGCACGGATCGTGCTCAAGCGCGAGGACCTGAACCACACGGGCGCCCACAAGATCAACCACACGATCGGCGAGGCGCTGCTCGCCAAGCGCATGGGCAAGCGCAGCCTGATCGCGGAGACCGGCGCCGGCCAGCACGGCGTGGCCCTGGCGACGGCGGCCGCGATGGTCGGCCTCGACTGCGAGATCCACATGGGCGCGATCGACGTGGCCAAGCAGCACCCCAACGTGGTGCGCATGCGCCTGCTCGGCACGAAGGTGGTCTCGGTGGAGCGCGAGGGCCGCTCCCTGAAGGAGGCCGTGGACTCGGCGTTCGAGGTGTACGCGGCGGACCCGGAGAAGTACCTGTTCGCCATCGGCTCCGTGGTGGGCCCACACCCGTTCCCCACGATGATCCGCGACTTCCAGTCCGTGGTCGGCCGCGAGGCCCGCGCCCAGTTCCAGGAGCGGTTCGGGGCGCTGCCGAGCGCCGTCGTCGCCGCGGTGGGCGGCGGCTCCAACGCGATCGGCGCGTTCACCGCGTTCCTCGACGACGCCGACGTCGCGCTCGTGGGCGTCGAGCCCGGCGGCCGCTCCGCGACCAAGGGCGAGCACGCGATGACCATGACCCAGGGCCGCGACGGCGTCCTCCACGGCATGGCCACCCTCGTCCTCGCCGACGACGACGGCACCCCGGATCCCGTGCACTCGATCGCCTCGGGCCTGGACTACCCGGGCGTCGGTCCACAGCACGCCCACTTCGCGAGCGTCGGCCGCGTCCGGTACGTGGCCGAGGACGACGCGGCCGTGCTCGACGCGTTCCAGCGGCTCACGCGGCTCGAGGGCGTCATCCCCGCGCTCGAGTCCGCGCACGCCGTGGCGCACGCGATCCGCCTCGCCCCGCAGATGGGCCGGGACGCGCGGATCCTGGTCAACCTCTCCGGCCGCGGAGACAAGGACGTGGACTACGTGGCCGAGAAGCTCGGGCTCACGGGCGAGGCGGACGAGGTCGTGCGGTGAGCTGAGGCGGCGGCCCGGCGTCGCCCCCGGTCAGCGCGTAGCCTGGCTGCCGTGATGACCCTGATGTGGGGCGCGGTCGCCGCGTCCTCCCTGCTCGTGGGCGCCGTCCTGGCGACCCTGCGCCGCTGGCACATGGGCACGATCGGACTCGTGCTCGCCTTCGGCGCCGGCGCCCTGATCGCGTCCGTGTCCTTCGAGCTCGCGGAGGCGGGCGTGCAGGCGGCCGGACCTGCCGCCGTCGGCATCGGGTTGACGCTCGGCGCGGCCGCCTACTTCCTCGGCGACCGTGCGGTGGAGCGCTCCGCCGCGAGGTCCGGGGGCTCGTCCTCGGGTGCGGCGCTGACCGTGGGCGCGCTGCTGGACGGCATCCCGGAACAGCTCGTGCTGGGCATCGGGCTGGTCGCGGGCGAGGGCGTGTCCCTCGCGCTGCTCGTGGCGATCTTCATGTCCAACCTGCCCGAGTCCATCGCCGCCACGGCCGACTCCCTCGACGGCGGCAAGACGCGCCGCCACCTGCTGATCCAGTGGTCGCTCGTGGCGGTGGTCTGCGCCCTGGCGACGTGGGGCGGCGGGCTGATCGCCGACGTCGCCTCCCCTGCCCTGACCGGCGGCATCCAGGGCTTCGCGGCCGGCGCCCTGCTGGTCATGCTGATCGACACGATGATCCCCGAGGCCCGAGAGAAGGGCGGGGAGAAGGCCGGGCTGCTCACCGTGGTCGGCTTCGCGCTCGGCGCGTTCCTGTCCCTGGTGGTGTGACCGCCCAGGGACAGGAACGCCCGGCTCCGGTCACGGGGTGGGCATGCCGCCGGTCACCGGGATGGTCGCGCCCACCACATAGGAGGACTCCGGCGAGGCCAGGAACACGTACGCCGGGGCGAGCTCGGTGGGCTGCCCGGCGCGGCCCAGCGGAGTGGACTGGCCGAACTCCGGCAGGGCCTCCGGCTTCTGGCCGCCGGAGGGCTGCAGCGGGGTCCAGATCGGACCGGGCGCCACGGCGTTCACGCGGATGCCCTTCGGGGCCAGCTGCTGGCCCAGGGCCTTCGTGAAGGTGTTGATGGCGGCCTTGGTGGAGGCGTAGTCCACGAGCTGCGGCGGGGCCATGTAGGTCACCACGGACGTGGTGTTGATGATCGTGGAGCCCGGCTTCAGGTGCGGCAGGGCGGCCTTGACCAGGCGGAACTGGGCCAGGATGTTGACGTCGAAGGTGGCCTCGAGCTGCTCGTCGTCGATGTCCTCGATCGAGTCCTGCGCCACCTGCTTGCCGGCGTTGTTCACCAGCACGTCCAGCCCGCCGAGCTTCTCGACCGCCTGGGCCACGAGGTCGGCGCAGAACGTCTTGTCGCGGAGGTCGCCGGGGATCCCGGCGGCGGTGCGCCCCTCCGCCTGCAGGACCTCGAGGACGTGCTGGGCGTCCTTCTCCTCCTCGGGCAGGTAGGTGATCACGACGTCGGCGCCCTCGCGCGCGAACGCGATCGCGGTGGCCGCGCCGATGCCGGAGTCGCCGCCGGTGATGAGCGCCTTGCGGCCCTCGAGACGGCCGGTGCCGCGGTAGGACTTCTCACCCAGGTCGGCCTTCGGCGTCATCTCCGCGTCCAGGCCGGTGCCGGGCAACGACTGCTCCGGCGGGCTGATCACGGGGTAGCGCTTCGTGGGGTCCTGCAGGGTGAGCTGGTCGGTGGTGGTGGTGTTCGCGTCGTCGTGCGCCACGGGGTGCTCCTCATGGTCTCGGGGCGGCGCGCGGTCTGCGCGCCGTTCTCCGAGCGTAGGGAGCAGCCCCCCGGCAGAGCCACGGCTGACCGCCGGGTCACCGGACGTGCCCCACCCGCTCCCCTGGACGACGAGCCCTGCGATATGGCCCCTAAACCGGGCGGGTAGGGGCCATATCGCAGGGCTCGTCGCGGGGGGCGGGTGTCGCGGGGCGTCGGGGCCGGGGCCGGGCGTCACAGCCCGCCGTGCACGAACTCCCCTCCCACGGCGGTGGCGACGACGTCGATCGCCGCGATCTGATCGCTCGGCACCGCGCGCGGGTCCTCGCTGAGCACCGTGAAGTCCGCGAGCTGGCCCGCGACGAGCCGTCCCTTGCGGCCGCCCCAGCCGGTCGCCTCCGCGGAGCCGACCGTGTAGGCGTGCAGGGCCTCGGCCACCGTGAGCCGCTCCGCGTCCGGGCCGTACTGCTCGCCGGTCTCGGTGCGGCGCAGCACGAAGTCCTGGATGACCTCCAGCGGGCGGCCGCCGGCCACGGGACGGTCCGAGCTGCCGGGCAGCACCAGGCCCGCGCGCAGCAGCCGCCCGGCCGGGTACGAGAGCGCGGCCCGCTCCGGCCCGATCCGCTCCCGCACCGACCCGCCGAACGCGCTGATGAAGTTCGGCTGGGTGGCCATCACGACCTCCAGCTCGGCCATGCGGGCCACCTGATCGTCGCGGACCACCCCGCCGTGCTCCACGCGGTGCGGCATCACGGGCCGCCCGAACCGGCCCCGCGCCTCGGCGATCACGTCGAGGGCGAAGTCCAGGGCGGCGTCGCCGATCGCGTGCAGGGCCAGCGCCCAGCCGGCGGCCGCCGCACCGAGGCACGCTCGGCGCATCTCTCCCGCGTCCTGCTGTAGGTAGCCGCGGCCGTGGCCGTGGCCGCAGTAGTCCTCGGTCATCGCGGCGGTCTGTCCGAGCATCGACCCGTCCGTGAACACCTTCGCCGGCCCGATCTGCAGCCACTCGTCGCCCACGCCCGTGCGCACGCCGGCGTCGAGGGTGAGGTGCGTGCCGTCGTCGGGATGGCCGTCCACCGGGTGCAGCGCGTCCAGGGTGACCATCGTCTGGAAGCGGGTGCGCAGCAGCCCCGCGTCCCGGGCGCGCTGATACGCGCCGAACTCGAGCGGGCTGTGCCCGATCCACCCGCCGGCCACCCCCGCATCCGTCACCGAGGTGATGCCCTCGGCCGCGTACTCCTGCGAGGCCCGCGCCAGGCACGCGCCGATGTGCTCGTGGGACTCCGGCTGCAGCAGCCGGGTCACCAGGCTCATGGCGGTCTCCTCCAACAGGCCGGTGGGCCGGCCGGCGGCATCCGTGAGGATCCGCCCGCCCTCGGGCTGCTGCAGCACCTGCTCCCCCACACCGGCCAGGACCAGCACCGCCCCGGACACCGTGACGGCGTGGCCCGTGTTGTGGCGGATGAGCACCGGGCGCCCGGAGGCGGCGGCGTCGAGGTCGTCCCGGTCCGGCTGGGGGCCGGTGAGGTGGCCGGGGTCGAAGCCGGTGCACGTCACCCAGGCGCCGGGGTCGAGCTCGGCGGCGCGGGCGCGGACCCGGCGGTGGACCTCCTCCGCGGTGCGCGCGCCCTCGAGGTCCACGTCCAGCCGGGACTGGCCGAACCAGACGCTGTGCGCGTGGGCGTCGTTGAACCCGGCGAGGACGGTGCGCCCCCGCGCGTCGAGACGTTCGCGCGTCGCGAGGCCGTCCATCTCCTCGTCCACCCCGACGACGACGCCCCGCCACACCCCCAGCCGCGAGGCCGACGGGCGGGCGGGGTCGCCGGTGATGAGGCGGGCGTTCTCCACGATCAGGTCGAGCTGCATGGGGCGGGGCCTCCTGGGACGGGGCGGGCGGGCGAGGCGCGGGTGGGCGGCCTCGTCCGCGAGCGTAGCCGGGACGCGGGTCAGGGTGAGGTCTCGGCGGCGCTCACTTTCAGGGCCGAATACGACTCTCCCGGGCCCCAGAGCCCCCGGGAGAGTCGTATTCGGCCCACAAAGTGCGGAGGGCGCGGGTCAGGCGGTCGGCCCGCCGCCCGCGGCGGTCATCGCGCGTTCCAGGTCGGCCAGCAGCTCGGCGGTGGGCTCCACGCCCACGGACAGACGCACGAAACCGTCCGGGACGTCGTCGCCCCAGCGGGCGCGGCGCTCGGCCGCCGTGTGCGTGCCGCCGAAGCTGGTCTGCGGCACCACGTACTGCGCCGCGGCGATGAACCGCTCGGCCGCCGCCGCGTCCGCGAACCGCAGCCCGACGAGGCCGCCCGCCGCCGTCATCTGACGCGCCACGACCTCCGCGTCCGGGTGGTCCGCCAGCCCCGGGTAGACCACGGCGCGCACCGCCGGGTGGCCCGCGGCCAGCTCCGCGACCGCCTGCGCCGAGGCGCACATCCGGGCGAAGCGGACCTCGAGGGTCTCGAGACCGCGGTGGATGAGCCAGGCCTCGTGGGTGCCCAGGATCCCGCCGGCCAGGGTCCGCCAGCCGCGCACCCGCGCCATCACCTGCGGGTCCCGGCTGGCCACGTGCCCGCCGAGGGCGTCCGTGTGCCCGTTGACGGCCTTCGTGTCCGAGGCCACGACCACGTCCGCCCCCAGCTCCAGCGGGCGCTGCCCCAGGGGGGTCAGCAGCGTGTTGTCCACCACCACGAGGGCCCCCGCGCCGTCCCGGCGGCCGTTCGCGTGGGCGCGGGCGGCGACGTCCGCCAGGTCCGCCACGCGCAGCCCCGGGTTGGAGGGGGTCTCCACGAGCACCAGGTCGTAGCCGCTCAGGTCCGCATGGGCGAGCCCCTGGGTGGCGACCAGGTCCACGTGCACGCCTCGGGGCGTGAGGTGCTCGGCGGCGAGGGCGCGGGTGGGCCCGTAGCCGTCCGCGGGCAGGAGGGCGCGGTCCCCCGGGTGCAGCAGGGGCAGCAGGACGGCGGCGATCGCGGCCATGCCGGAGGGGACCACGGCGACGTCGGCGTCCTCCAGCGCGCCCAGGGCGGCCTCGAGCGCGGACCAGGTGGGCGTGGCCCAGCGCGCGTACTGGAAAGGCACGTCCGCGCCGGGGGCGGTGGGGGCGCCGTCCGGGTCCGCGCCGGGCAGGTGGAACGCGCTCGCGTGGACCAGCGGCGGGGAGATGGACTCCCCCGGGGCCATCCCGTGGGCGCGGTGGTGCAGGACGGTGCCGAAGGCGGGCGGCGGCGGGGCGGCGGACATGGCCCCGAGCGTAGTCCCGACCCCGGACGCGGCAGCGCGCCCCCTCCCTAGACTGGCGGACATGACCTCCGGCCCTCCCTCCCCCGCCCTGCCCGCCGGGCCCGCCGCCCACCTGCGCGGCGAGCACCTGACCGTCTCGCTCGGCGGGCACCGCGTGCTCACGGACGCCACGGTGCGGATCAACGCCGGCTCGCGGCTCGGGATCGTGGGTGAGAACGGGCGCGGCAAGACCACGCTGCTCCACGTGCTCACGGGCCGGATCACGCCCGACGTCGGCCGCGTGACGCGGGCGGGCACGCTCGCGTTCGTCCCGCAGGCGCTGCGGGCGCGGGCCGACGGGCGCTCCCGCACGGTGGGCGACCTGGTCCGCGACGCCCTCACGGGCCCGCACGCCGCACTCGAGGCCCTGGACGCCGCCGCGGCCGCCCTGGCCGAGGCCCCCGACGACGCCGGCGCCGGACACCGGTACTCCACCGCGCTGGAGCGGGCCCACCTCTACGACGCCTGGGACGCCGGCCGGCGCGTGGACATGGACCTCGAGGGGCTGCACGCGTGCACGGACCGCGAGCGCCCCCTCACATCGCTCTCGGTCGGCCAGCGCCACCGGGTGCGCCTGGCCGTCACCCTCGGCTCCCGGCCGGACCTGCTGCTGCTGGACGAGCCGACCAACCACCTGGACGACGTCGCCCTGGACTTCCTCACCCGCCGGCTGGTGGAGCACCCGGGCGGGGTCGCCGTCGTCAGCCACGACCGCGCCCTGCTGCGCGCCGTGTGCACCGACATCGTGGACCTGGATCCCAGCCAGGACGGGCGGCCGCGGCGGTACTCCGGCGGGTACGCCGGCTGGGCGAAGGGGCGCCGCCGCGCCCGGGCCGCCTGGGAGCAGGAGTACGCCGAGCAGAACGCCGAGCGCGAGCGGCTGGAGCTGGCCGTGGAGGACGCGCGGGAGCAGATGCAGGGCTCGTGGCGGCCCCCGAAGGGCACCGGCAAGCACCAGCGCTCGAGCCGGTCGGCGGGGATCGTGCAGATGTTCAACCGGCGCTTCGACGAGCTGGAGGCGCACCGGATCACCGTGCCCGAGCCGCCCCTGCGCCTGGACTGGCCGTTCGCGGACATGCCCGACGGCGACCCGCGGGACGGCGCGGACGCGGCGGCGGGCACGGCGGGCGGGCCGGGCACGGCGGGCGACGACGTCCTGCTCACCGCGGACGCCGTGCGCGTGGCCGGGCGGCTCGAGCAGCCGATGGGCGCGGCCCTCGTGCCGGGCGGCCGCGTGCTGGTGACGGGCCCGAACGGGGCCGGGAAGTCCACGCTGCTGCGCGTGCTCGCCGGGGACCTGGAGCCCACGAGCGGCTTGGTGACCGTGGGCGCCGACGTGCGCGTGCGCCTCGTGGCGCAGGAGACCCCCGCGTGGGACGAGGAGCGCACCGCCGCCGCCGTGTTCGAGGAGCACGTGCGCCGCGTCGGCGCGGACGAGGCCGGCGTCGACGACCTGGGCCGTCCCCTGCCGGCCCCCACGCTGCCCTCGCTCGGGCTGCTCACCGCCGAGGCCGCGGACACCCCGGTCGGACGCCTGTCCCAGGGGCAGCAGGCCCGTCTGCACCTGGCGATGGTGCTCATCGAGCGCCCCCACGTGCTGCTGCTGGACGAGCCGACGAACCACCTCTCCCCCGCGCTCGTGGACGAGATGACCGAGGCCCTGCAGGTCACGGAGCAGGCCGTCGTCGTGGTGACCCACGACCGGCAGATGCTCGCCGACCTCGCCGACTGGCCGCGCGTCGAGCTGCGGACCGACGCCGCGGCGGTGTGAGGCGGGCGGGGCCCCTGGCCACAGGCCCGGCCCGGCGGTCCGCCCTCAGAGGTGCGCCCGGCACAGCCGCCGCAGCGCCACGCGGGCCGGCAGTCGGTAGGCCAGGGCGACGACGGCGGGCCCGTGGACCGTCAGCCCCGCCCGGGTGCCGCGGGGGGTGGCGGTGAGGTCGTGCGTCATGGAGACCGCCGTCCCGGCCACCCGCACCGTCCACCGCCAGGTGCGGGCGTCATCGTCGACCTCCTCGACCACGAACGGGACGCGCAGCCCCAGGGGCGCGTGGACCACGCCGCGAAGCCCGGCCCGCAGCCGGCGCCGTGGCGCCTCCACGGCGCGGATCTGCGGAGCCCACCGCGGCCACAGGCGCAGGTCGGCGTAGCGGGCCCAGGCCACGTCCACGGCGGCGGGCCCGGTCGTCGTCACGCGGCGGAACTGTCGGGGGCGGCGCGCGCGCCTCGCGCCGGCGGGGGTGCGGGTCCAGGGGGTCCGGATCATGGTGCCGAGCGTAGGGTCCGGACCGCCGGCCGGGACACGCCCGCCGGCCCGAGCGGCTCGGCCAGTGCACCGGGGGCGGCGTCGCGCTCCGGCAGGATGGGCGCATGACCCTCCCCACCCCCTCCGGCCGCTGGACGACGACGGCGCGGCCTGCCTTCGCCGTCGCCGCGGCCCTGTCCCTGGGCGGCAACCTGCTCTCACTGTGGATCGGCTCGTGGAAGTCCTCGGACCTGCCGGCCGACGCGGGCTACGCGGGCGTGCTCGAGGGCGGCTGGGAGCACATGCTCAACCAGCCCACGTACTTCACGTTCCTCTCGAACTTCCTGGTGGGGCTGACGTCCCTGCTGCTGGCGCTGCGCCTGCACCGGCCGGGCACGCTGTTCCGGGTGCTGCGGGTGACGGGGGTGGTGTGCATCGTGATCACGGGCGTGGTGTTCAACGTGCTGCTGCGGGACGCCGACCCGATGACCGCCGTCGAGCGGTTCAACGACACCCTGCAGCACATCGTCACGCCGATCCTCACCCCGGTGCTGTGGGCGGTCTTCGGGCCGCGGCGGCAGATCACGTGGCGGGTGGTGTGGTTGTCCACGCTCATCCCGCTCGCCTGGCTGGCGTTCACGCTGCTGCGCGGGCCGTGGCTGGACTGGTACCCGTACACGATCCTGGACGTCCCGCGGCTGGGCTACGACGGCGTCGCCGTCTACGTGGTGGCGATCCTCGTGTTCTTCGTGGCGGTCGCCGCCCTGCTGCGGGTGGCCGACGGCCTGCTGGCGCGGGCCGGCGTCGGGGTGGGGGCGGGCGCCGAGGCGGAGGCCCGGGTGGAGGCCCGTCCCTCCCCCTGACCCCGCCTCAGTCCGACGCCGCGCGGCCCACCTGCACCGCCCACGCGCGGACGAGCGCCTCGGCGACCTCCGGCTGGTCCAGGTGCACGTTGTGGCCGGCGGCGTCGAGCGCCGCGTAGGTGGCGCGCGGGTAATGCTCCAGGAGCGCGGCCTGGTCCCGGTAGCCGACGAGGTGGTCCTCCCGGCCGGTGAGGATCAGGGCGGGCCCCTCGAACGGCGGCGCGGCCTCCTCCGGCACGGCGTCCAGGACGTAGCGCGCGGACAGGCGCTTCAGCGCCTCCTCGTCCACGGCGCGGACGCCCGGCAGCGCGTGCTCGCGGAACCGCTCCCACGTGTCCCGCGTCAGCCGCGGGGACATCTCGAGGAACGGGGCGGCGTCGTCGGGGTCGAGGGTAGACATGAAGGCGTCGTCGCGCTCGCGCACCACCAGGTCGGTGCGGGTGCGCCGGTCCTCGTCCGGGTCGACGACGGGCGCGAGCAGCCCCAGCCCCAACACCTGCGCGCCGAACTCGGCCGCCACGTGCCGGGCGAGCAGGCCGCCGAGGGAGTTGCCGAGCACCGCGAACGGCCGCTCGCCGACCTCCGCGCGGATCCAGTCCACGAGCCAGGCGGCGAGCTCGGGGAGGCCGCCGTCGTCCTGGAGGGCCGAGGTCCGGCCGAAGCCCGGCAGGTCCACGTAGATCCGCTCGACCTCCCCGGCCTCGGCGAGGGCGTCGTCGAGCGGCAGCAGCAGCCGGTGGTCCACGCTGTTGCCGTGCACCGCGATCAGCGGGACGCCGGAGCCGCGGCGGACGACGTGGGGGTTCTCGGGGGTGTGCTCGGATGTGTGCTCGGTCATGGGTCCGAGCGTAGGGCTGAGCGCGCGGTGCCGCCCTCTCCCCGCCGCCCTCTCCTCGCCACCCTCTCCCCGCTGCCCCCTCCCCACCGCTTTGCGGGCCGAATGCGACGCTCCCGTGCCCGATTCAGGGGCTCATCCGTCGGATTCGGCCCACAAAGTGCTCGGCCGGGCCGCCCGGTGCCGGCCGGTCACCAGAGCAGCTGGTCCCCGCGGATCTGCGTCTGGAGTCCGTCGATGCGCCCGAGCACGGAGACCTGCAGCAGGGCCGGCCAGGCGTGCACCACGAGCCCCAGGGCCACCGCGACCACGCCCCAGACCAAATGCCCGACGGCCGCCAGCGCCACGCCCGCCACCGCGTGCAGACCCGCGGAGGCGGCGTGGCTGACGAGGGAGCCCACGGCGGCGGTGCGGATGCGCCGCAGGTCGGCCCGGCCGGTGATGCGGCGGCTGATGGCCGCGTTCCAGCCGACGGCGCCCAGCTGCCGGGAGAGCCAGTCGGTGCGGACCCGGCGGGCGAGATCGCGCCAGCGCGTGTCCCGCCTCCACGGCCGGTCCACGAGCTGCCGCGAGGGCTCCCCGTAGAACGGGCCGAACCCGAAGGTCCCCACCGTGAGCACGCCGACGAACAGCCCCGGCGCCGTCGGCGCCATCAGCACGAAGGCGGACATCAGGGCGGCGACGGTGAGGGCCAGACCGGCGAGCGAGCGGGGAGTCATCACCGCGGACGCTAGCGCACCGGGCCCGCACCCCGGGCGATCCCCTCGAGCCGCCGCACGTGCGCGGCCCACCGCTCGGCGTCCCAGCCGGGCAGGTTGTCCCCGGGGCCGCGCAGGCCGGCCTGCCCGTCGATCCCCTCGCGCAGGATGTCGGCGTGGCCGGCATGGCGGGCCGCGTCGAGGGCCACGTGGGAGAGGATCTGCGCCAGAGTCACCTCGGCCAGGTGCGCGGGCCACCAGGGGACCCGCCCCCGCGCGTCGAGGACGAGGGCCTCGATGGTCGCGTCCGCGTGCGCGAAGCATCGCCGCGCGTAGTCGAGGACGTCCTCGAGGGTCTCGTCCTCGGCGGCGAACAGGTCCGCGCCGTCCTCCTCGCCCACCCCCGGCGCGTCCCAGGGCAGGGGGATGCCGGCGGGGCGGCCGAAGACCTCGCCGAAGTACTCGAGCTCGCACGTGGCCGCGTGCTTGAGCAGGCCCAGCAGGTTGGTGCCGGTGGGGGTGCGGGGCAGGCGGACCTCCCGCTCGGGCAGGCCGTCCAGCTTCGCGAAGAGGGCGTCGCGCTGCCGGCGCAGCCCCTGATGGAGGATCTCCTTGTGGTCCATGGGGTGAGCCTGCCGGGATTCAGGCCGCGCGGACGGCCCTGGCCCGTGGCCCGACGTCGTCGCGGACGTCCGGCGCCCCGGGCCGCCGTCGTCGGTCCTCAGCCCTCCCGGCGCGGGACCACGGTGATGGCCCGGGTGTCCGGGGCGGTGTCCGCGACGTGGTCCATGGCCTCGTCCACGTCCCCGGTGCGCTCGTAGGCCGCGTGGATCTGCTCCCACAGGCGGGCGTTGCGGACGCCGATCGCCGCCGGATCCAGCACGGGGTCCTGGCCCGCTCGGCGCTGGCGGTCGTAGTCCTTGAACAGCCGGATGGCCACGGGGCTCAGCAGGATGAGTGCCACGATGTTCACCCACGTGTAGAGGCCGACGCCGAAGTCGGCGAACGCCCACACGAGGGCCGAGCTCTGCACGGACCCGAACACCATGGAGCCGGCCAGCATCAGCCGGGCGATCGCGATGACCGCGCGCTGCGCCGTCTTGTTCGGGATGAGGTAGGCGACATTCGTCTCCGCGTAGAACGCGAAGGAGAGCAGGGTGGTGAAGGAGAAGAGGAAGACGGCAATCGCCACGAAGGACGGGCCGAAGGCGGGCAGTGCCTCGTCGATGGCGATCTGGACCCACGCCGGGCCCTCCTCGACGCCGGGCACGTGCTCCGCGAGCAGACTCTCCCCGTCCGGGCCCAGCACGTTGAAGCTGTTCGTGGCGAGGATCATCAGGCCGGTCATGGTGCAGACGAACAGGGTGTCCACGTAGGCGGAGAACGCCTGGGCCAGGCCCTGCTTCACGGGGTGGGAGACGTGGGCGGCCGCCGAGGCCTGGGCGCCCGAACCGGTGCCGATCTCGGTGGAGTACACGGCACGGCGCACGCCCCACGCGACGGCGGCACCGAGGATGCCGCCGTAGACCGAGTCCAGGCCCAGCGCGCTGGAGAAGATCAGCCCGAACATCGCGGGGACCTGCTGCCACATGAGCCCGACGACGAGCAGCCCCACCAGGATGTACGCGCCGGCCATGAACGGGACCACGAGGCCCACCGTGCGGCCCAGGCGGTGCATGCCGCCGAACACGATCACGCAGAACAGCACGGCCATCCCGAGACCCACCCACAGCGGATCCCAACCCCATGCCTCGGTCGTGGCGGCGGTGACGGCGTTGGCCTGGATCTGCGGGCCGGTGAAGACCGTCGCGAACACGGTGGCCGCGGCGTACGCGACCGCCAGCCACCGCCAGTTCCGGCCGAGCCCCTCGAGGATGTAGTACGCGGGCCCGCCGCGGTACTCGCCGCGGACCTTGTGCTTGTAGAGCTGCGCCAGCGAGCTCTCCACGAGCGCCACGGGGGCGCCGAGGATCGCCGTCACCCACATCCAGAACAGCGCGCCCGGGCCGCCCAGGTAGATCGCGGCCGCGACGCCCGCGATGTTGCCGACCCCGATGCGCCCGCCCAGGGCCATGGCGAACGACTGGAACGAGCTGATCCCCGCCGACGACGATCCTCCCCTGACCAGCTGGCCCACCATGTCCTTGAGCAGCCGCACCTGGGGAGCCGCCATGCGGATCGTGAAGTACAGGCCCAGGGCGAGGAGCCCGACGACCATGGGCAGGCTCCACATGATCGAGTTGGCGGCGGTGACGAACTGCTCCATGGTCACTTCCCAGGTCGCGGACAGGATCCGTGCACTCCATCACATTCGGGCCACCCCGGGCACCCCTGAGCCCCCGGGGGTCCGCGCGGGACCGGCAGGGTCGGCCGGCCAGACACGCCGTGCCGCCCCCGCACCGGCTCACCCCTGCCCCGCTCCCGCCTCCTCCCGCACTGTCACCGCCAGCTCGATGTGTCCGGCCTCCGGGTCCGCGAGGATCTGGCGGATCTCCGGCGCGGCACCGGCGTCCTCCATGTCGAACGCGTCCATGAGCCCCAGCAGATCCGGATGGGGCAGCGCGCCGCCGGGGGCGTCGTCGAGCAGGTCGACCTCGCCCGTGTCGGCCCGCACGTCCACGTACCGCTCCACGCGGCGCGGCAGCGTCCCGGCCACCACCTCGTGCCCGTCGACCCTGAGACCCGCGGGAGCCGGGCCGCTCAGCGGGACGGCCAGGACGGTCTCCACGACGTCGGCGGCGCCCGGCACCGGACGCAGCGCCGTCCACAGCGGCCCGGCGGGTGCCGACCCCGCCTCCGCGAGTGCCTGGAACAGCGTCGCGAAGGCGGCGTTCGCGCGCTCGGTGGTCGACTCCTCACCGGCCTCGTCCAGGGCCACCCGCTGCACGACGCCGGCCCACGGCGTCGGCCCGACCGTGCGCTCCGCCACGGGGCCGGGACGGGCGGGGCCGCCGTCGTCGTCGGGATCCGGGGCCGCGTAGACACCGGCGACCGCGAGCGCGAGCGCGCGGTCCTCGAGGTCGCGGCGGCGTCGCAGCTCGGCCGCGTGCGCCTTCGCGCTCAGTCCGGTGGCGAGGGCGAACTCGCCGACGGTCATCAGGGGGCTCATGGGGCGACCTCTCTCTCAGGTGATCCCAGCGTGGGCGTTCCCCCAAGGGGAGGGTCAAGCGTCGCCCACGGCGCCGCCGCGCGCCGTCCCCGGCACAGCTCTGCGACTGTTACCCCGCGCGTCCTGCGCGGCGCGCGGGCCCGGCCGCACACTGTCTCATGGCAGGCATGATCATCACCGGACTCCTCCTCGGCCTCGTCCTGGGCTTCGTGTTCCAGCGCGGACGCTTCTGCGTCACGGGCGCCTTCCGTGACCTGTTCACCATCCGGTCCACCCGCTGGCTCACCGCGTTCATGGTGATCGTGGCCGTCCAGTCGGTGGGCGTGTTCGCCCTCGACGCGCTCGGCGTGATCACCCTGGAGGCGGAGACGTTCCCGTGGCTCGGCACGATCATCGGCGGCCTGATCTTCGGCTTCTCGATCGTGCTCGCGGGCGGCTGTGCCACCGGCACGTACTACCGCGCGGGCGAGGGCCTCGTGGGCTCGTGGTTCGCGCTGATCTTCTACATCGTGGGCGCCACCGCGTTCCGCAAGGGCCCGCTGGCCGGCACCACCGAGGCCGTCCGCTCCGTCGAGACGCAGACGGGTTCGTTCCAGCAGCTCACGGGGCTGTCCCCGTGGGTGTTCGTGGCGCTGCTCGTGGCCGGCGTCGGCCTGGCCGTGCGTCATCACCTGCGCCGCGAGGCGGCCATGACCCGCTTCCGCCTGCCCGCCGCCAAGACCGGCCTCGCGCACGTGCTCACCGAGAAGGCGTGGCACCCGTTCGTCACCGCCGCGATCATCGGCGTGCTGGCGATCCTCGCGTGGCCGCTCTCCTGGGCGACCGGCCGCGAGTCCGGCCTGGGCATCACCGGCCCGTCCGCGAACATCGGCGCGTTCATCGGCACGGGCGAACTCGAGCTCGTGGACTGGGGCGTGCTGATGGTGACGGGCCTGCTGATCGGCTCGTTCATCGCCGCGAAGGCCTCCGGCGAGTTCCGCGTCCGCGTTCCCGACGCGCAGACCACCGTCCGCTCGATCATCGGCGGCCTCGGCATGGGCTGGGGCGCGGCGTGGGCCGGCGGCTGCACCATCGGCAACGCGATGGTGAACACCGCGACCTTCAGCTTCCAGGGCTGGACCGCCCTCGTGTTCATGGTGCTGGGCACCGGCCTGGCGGCCAAGCTCTTCATCCTCAACCACCGCGGCAAGGGCACGACGCCGGCCCCCACCTCCGGCTCTGGCCTCACCTCGGCCGAGGGCGCGGCGGCGGACGCCGGGGCGGCCCGCCCCGTGAAGCTCACGCCGATCGGCTGAGCCGACCCGCCCACGAACGACCTCTGACCACCGACACCAAGGAGAGAACATCATGGCGAAGCACCTGCTCGAGACCGACGGCCAGGTCTGCCCCTTCCCGCTCGTGGAGGCCAACCAGGCGATGCAGCAGATCCCCTCCGGGGACGAGCTCGTGATCGACTTCGACTGCACCCAGGCCACCGACTCCCTGCCCCGCTGGGCCGCGGAGAACGGCCACGAGGTCACCGACTTCGTGAAGCGCGGCGCCGCGGAGTGGACGATCACCGTGAAGAAGGGCTGAGGGGCGGAGGAGCCCCTCGGCACCTCCGCACTCCGCAGGGGGCTCAGACCTCCAGCAGCACCTTGATCTCGCGGCGCTCGTCCATGGCCTGGTACGCCTCGGCGGCGTCGTCGAGCGGCATGCGCGCGGTGAACACGCGGCCGGGCTGGATCTCGCCGGACTGGATGCGCTCGATCAGCTCGGGTAGGAAGCGGCGGACGGGGGCGGGCCCGCCCTCGAGGTGGATCTCCCGGGCGAAGAGGTCGGAGCCGTCGAGGGTCTGGTCGTGGGAGACGCCCACGAACCCGACGTACCCGCCGGGGCGCACCGAGGCCAGGGCCTGGTCCATGGAGCCCTGCGTGCCGACGGCCTCGCACACCCCGTGCGCGCCGTAGCCGCCGGTGAGCTCGCGCACCTGGGCGGCGCCCTCCTCGCCGCGCTCGGCGATCACGACGTCCGCGCCGAACTCACGGGCGAGCGCGGCCCGATCCTCATGGCGGGAGAACACGATGACCTGCTCCGCGCCGAGGGTCTTGGCGGCCAGGACGGCGCACAGGCCGACGGCGCCGTCGCCGACCACGGCGATGGTCTTGCCGGGGCCGGCCTGCGCGGCGACGGCGGCGTACCAGCCGGTGCCGAGCACATCCGAGGCGGCGAGGTAGTCGGCCAGGCGGTCCGGGTCCGAGGGCTCACCCCCGGGCACCTTCACGAGGGAGCCGTCCGCGAGCTCGACACGCATGTACTGCGCCTGGCTGCCCGTGTACTCGCCGGCGTTGACGCAGCGGGACTGGTAGCCGGCCTGGCAGATCTCGCACGTGTTGTCCGAGAGCATGAACGAGCCGATCACGAAGTCACCGACCTCGAGGGTGGCGACGTCCTCGCCCTTCTCCACGATCGTGCCGACGTACTCGTGGCCCATGCGCCGGTGGTCGACGTCGTTGTGACCGCGGTAGGGCCACAGGTCCGAGCCGCACACGCACGCGGCGGCCAGCTTCAGGACGACGTCCGTGGGCTGAGCGACGCGCGGGGTGTCCACCTCCTCCACGACGACGTCGCCCGGCGCGCGCATGACGACGGCCTTCATCGTCTCGGGGATGGCAGGGGTGGCGGGGGTCTGTGCGGTCATGGTCTGTCCTCCGGTCTGGCCCGGCGGTCCGGGCGGCGGTGTGCGGGGACCAGTCTTGCGCCCCTGAGCCGTGGAGACGACACATCGACGTCGCAGGCGGGGCCGGTGGATGACCGCGCGCCAGCGACATCACCGCCGGGCAGAACCGCGGTGATGTCGCTGGCGTGAGGTCCGCCGACACACCCCGCTCGGCTCACAGCGAACGAGCACCGCCGGGCGTTACGCTGTGGTTCCCATCACATCCGACTCCCCTCGGAGGCCCGTCGTGACCCTCACCCTGCCCGCCCGCCTCGAGCGCACCGCCGCCGAGCACCCGAACTCCACCGCCCTGATCCTCGGCGAGAACCGCATGACGTACGCCGAGCTGCAGGACCAGTCCCAGCGTCTGGCCGGGCTCATGCGGCAGGAGGGCATCGGCCCCGGGGACCGCGTGGCGCTCATGGTGCCGAACATCCCGGCGTTCCCGGTGGTGTTCTTCGCGGCCCTGCAGCTGGGCGCCGTCGTCGTCCCGATGAACCCGCTGTTCAAGCGCCGCGAGATCGAGTACTACCTGGAGGACTCGGGCGCGTCGATGCTGTGGTCCGTGCCGTCCGAGGAAGCCGTGGAGGGCGCCCGCGAGCGCGGTGTGCCGCTGCGCACCCTCGGCGAGGACGGCCTCGCCCCGCACCTCGCGGCGAGCCCCGGCCCGGTGACCGAGACCGTCGAGCGGGACCTCGAGGACGACGCCGTCATCCTCTACACCTCCGGCACCACCGGCCGCCCCAAGGGCGCCCAGCTGACCCACCGGAACATGGGCACCAACGCGGACACCGCGGCGGAGACGCTGATCCAGCTCCAGCACGGGGAGACCGTGCTCGGCTGCCTGCCGCTGTTCCACGTCTTCGGCCTCACGTGCGCGCTCATGGCGCCCGTGACGACGGGCGCCAGCCTGGCGTTGATCCCCCGCTTCGATCCCGCCGTGGCCGCGCAGACCGTCCGGGAGTGCGCGGTGGACGTGTTCATCGGCGTGCCCACCATGTACGGGGCCGTGCTGGCCGCGGCCAAGGACCATCCGGAGGACCTGGCCAGCCTGCGCCTGGGCGTCTCCGGCGGATCGGCCCTGCCCGTGGAGCTGCTGCGCCGCTTCGAGGCCACCTTCGACTGCGAGATCCTCGAGGGCTACGGCCTGTCCGAGACCTCCCCGGTGGCGTGCTTCAACCATCCGGGTGAGGAGCATCAGCCGGGCTCGATCGGACGCGCCGTCCGCGGGTGCGAACTGCAGCTGGTGACGCCGGACGGGGCCGTGGTGCCCGAGGGCGATGAGGAGACCCTGGGCGAGGTGTGGATCCGCGGGGAGAACGTGATGAAGGGCTACTGGGGCAAGCCGGAGGCCACCGCCCAGGCCATCACCGAGGACGGCTGGTTCCGCTCCGGCGACCTCGCCCGGCGCGATGCCGCGGGCAACTACTACATCGTGGACCGCACGAAGGACATGATCCTGCGCGGCGGGCTCAACGTGTACCCGCGCGAGATCGAGGAGGTGCTCTACGAGCACCCGGCCGTCGCGGAGGCCGCCGTGGTGGGGGTGCCCCACCCGGAGCTCGGCCAGGAGGTCGCCGCGCACGTGGTGCTCGCCCCCGGTGCGCACGCCACGGAGGAGGAGCTGATCCAGCACGTGAAGTCCCAGGTGGCGCCCTACAAGTACCCGCGCACCGTGACCGTGCGGGACGGGCTGCCCAAGACCGCCACCGGCAAGATCCTCAAGCGGGAACTGACGCCGGCGGAGTGAGCGGGGTGACCGCCCGGGCCGGACACACGGGTGAGCCTCCCATGACGACCCTGCCGCGTCTGCGGGCGGAGGTGGCCCGGCGGTACGCCGCCCTCGACCTGCCCGCCTGGCCTGCCCCGCACCCGGACGGCGCCCCGCCTCGGGAGGAGGAGTACTCCCGGGTGACCGACCCGCAGCGGTATCGGATCGCGGGCGCCCGGGCCCGCGTGTGGGCCGAGGTGCTCGCGGAGGCGGGCGCCGTCGTCGTGCCGGACCCGGTGCGTGGCATCCCGCTCGACGAGGCCGGGCGCGCCGACCTGGCGGCCCCCGTGGACCGGGCGCTGCGGGTGGCGCCGCCGGCCTGCGTCGACGGCGCCTCCCCCTGGTGGCTGCTGGAGACGGACGTGCCCCAGGACGACGACGGCGGCGTCCTGCCGGTGCTCCGGGTGGCGGTCGGTGCCCCGGGGCAGGTGCACGCGCTGCTCCCGGACTGCGGATGCGACGCCTGCGACCCCGGGTCGGATGAGCTGCTCGAGGCCGTGGACCAGGCGGTCGTGCACGCGGTCGGGACGGGGGTGAGCCTGCGGGGCCGTCATGGGCTGCGGCGCCGGGACTGGCACGTGCACTGGCGCGAGGACGGCACGGCCGAGGCGCTGGGCCGGGTCCCGGGGTGGTCGTTCGAGGCGCTCACGGACGCCTGCCGGGACCTGGCCGCCGGCGGCCGCCCGAGGCTGCCCCGCGGGACCGAGGCGACCGTGCGGGCGGGGTGGCTCCCGGAGGCGTGAGGGGGCGGCGGTGGCCGGGTGCCGCCGCTCAGAACAGTGCCGCCACCCCCCGAGCGGCGAGCGGGACGAGCCGCACGGCCCGCACCACGGTGAACGCGGTGACCACCGAGACGAGCGCCCACTCCCGCCAGGACCCGGTCCGGCCGAGCAGGGGAAGCCGGAACCGTCCGGAGGACTGCCACCACCACAGGCGCGCGGGAGGCTCCGGGCTGAGCGGCCAGAGCAGGGCCACCCCGTTGTTGGTGAGGGCGTCGCCGAGGATGTGCACGCTCACGCCGACGGCCACGGAGGCGGGGATCCACCACAGCCCGTCGCTGAGGACGGTCGCCGACACCGCGACCAGGATGCCGAGTGCCCACGCGGCCCTCCATCCCCGGTTCGGGAGCAGTCGGAGGGCCTTGGCGGCCACGGCCGCCAGGAACGCGGCGATGACCCCCTGCCCCGGTGTGTAGACGTGCCCCGCGATCGGCACCTGGATGGAGGCGGCCGCCGTCGCGACGGCGGTGAACGCCGCGATCCCCACCAGCGAGTGTGTGCCGCGCCGATGCCCGCCGGCCACGTGGCGGATGCCGCGGCTCAGCCACTCGGTCAGGGGCGGCAGGGCGTGGACGACGGTGGCGCGGGGGTGGTCCCAGTCGCTGATCATGGCCGCGCCGGCGGTGGTCACGGCGCCGAGCAGCTGGAGCTCGGCGGGCAGGTGCAGCACGGCGATCGGCGACTGCCAGTGCGTGAGCGCCAGCCAGGCCGCGGCGCCGGTGGCCGCGTGGGACGGGCCCATCATGGGTGGGGTCCTCTCGTTCGCAGGACCGGGCCGCGTCACTGCGCCTGCGAGGGCCGGCGGGCGGCCCGCGGGGAAGGAAGAGGACCAGGGTGGCAGGCGGGGCGGACACGGTAAGGCGGCCGCCGCGGCCGGAGCGGGTCGAGGCGGCTGCCCGGCCGGGGGCGGCCGCCCGGCCCCTCACCCCGTCATCGCCAGCACCAGCGGGGCCAGCAGGGCGGTGAGCACACCGGAGCAGGCCATGGCGAGGGCGGAGAACGCACCGGTCTTCGGCCCCTCAGCGAGGGCGCGGGCGGTGCCGATGCCGTGGGAGCTCACGCCGATGGCCAGACCGCGCACGCGGGGGTCGCGCACGCGCAGCCGGTCGAGCACCCAGGGGGCGAACACGGCGCCGAGCACGCCGGTGAGCACGGGGAGCACGGCGGCGAGGGAGACGATCCCGCCGCCGGCGTCGGCCACCGCCATGGCGATCGGCGTCGTCGCGGACTTGGGGGCGAACGTGGCGGCCAGCGCGGCGTCCCCGCCCATCGCCCGCACGATCAGCACGGCGCTCACCATGGCGGTCAGCGAGCCGACGGTGACCCCGACGGCGACCGGCAGGAGCAGCTTCCGGATGTCAGGGCCGGCCCGGTAGAGGGGGACGGCGAGGGCCACGGTGGCGGGGCCCAGCAGGAAGGTGAGGTAACTGCCGCCGATCATGTAGGTCTCGTAGTCGATGCCGGTCAGGGCCAGGAACGCGGCCACCAGCACGATCGTCACGAGCACGGGCGTGAGCAGGGCGGTCTGCCGGGCGGCGAGCCACAGACGGCGGGAGAGCACGGCGACGGCGAGGGTCAGCGCGATGCCGAACAGCGGTGTGTGCAGGAGCGCGTCCCAGGCCTCGGCGAGGGAGTCGGTGAGTTCGGCGGCGTTCACTGTGCGTCCTCCTTGTCCGTGAGGCGGCGGGCGAGCGGGGCGGCGACGCCGGCGGTGACCACCAGCCCCAGCAGCCAGGGCACCACGAAGCCGACCAGCATCAGCGCCCGGTGTTCCTCGATGAGGCCCAGCACCGCGACGACGCCGACGCCCGCCGGGACGAACAGCAGCGGCAGGTGCTGGAGCAGGTGATGGCTCGCCGTCATCACCGGCGCGTCCTCGGCCGGCCGGCGCCACGCGAGCAGGCCGAGCAGCAGGAGCATGCCCAGCACGGCCCCGGGGATCGGCAGGTGCAGCGTGTCGGCCACGAGCGTGCCCGCCAGCTGGCAGAGCAGCAGGATCAGCAGGCCCTCGATCATCGGGGTTCACCTGCCTCGGACGGGCCCACTGGCGGCAGGCCGGGGACGACGCCGCTCCCCGCGGCGTCGAGGTGCGCCTGCAGGGCGCGCTGGGCGTCTGCGGCGCGCCCGGCGGCCAGCTGGGCGCAGATCTCGGCGTGCCCATCGAGGAGGCGGCGGGCGGCGTCGACGGATCCGCCGGTGGCGGCGTGGATCAGGCGTGCCAGGCGGGGGGCGAAGGTGCGCACGACCTCGTCGAAGGCGGCGTTGCCGCACGTGGCGATCACGTCCCGGTGGAAGCGCACGTCCAGCGCGGAGAAGGCAGCGAGGTCGCCGGCGTCCAGGGCGGCGCGCTGCTGCTCCAGGTTGGCGGTGAGCGTGGCGACGAGGGGCCCGACGGCGTCGGGCCGCGCGGCGACCGTGGCGAGGGCGGTGGACTCGAGGAGGCCGCGCAGGGCCGTGAGGTCGGCCACGCTCTGCGGCGTGAGGGCCTGCACGGCCGCGCCCTTCTTGGGGAGGAGCCGCACCAGGCCCCAGCGCTCGAGCTGGAGGAGGGCCTCCCGGGCCGGCGTCCGGGAGATGCCGGCCTCCGTGGAGAGCTGGACCTCGGTGAGCATCTCCCCCGCGGCGATCTCACCGCGGACGATGCGCCAGGCGACGTCGTGGGCCAGGCGGCCGGCAGCCGTGGCACGACTGCCCCATAAGGGGTCGGAGAGTGGAGTCATGCGGGCCAGAGTAATCGGATGCATGCATGGATGTATGCATTGTGTCGGACTCGGAAGGGGTCCGGGTGGGGAGGCGCCCATGATGCCGGCGCCCACCCTCGCCCCATGACCGTCGCCATCACCCGTCTCGACCCCGCCGGCGCGGACCGCGCGGAGCTCATTGCGCTGCTCACCGGCAACACGTGGCCCTTCCCTGTGCGCCCCACGTCACCCGGCCGGTGGCGAAGGAGGCCATCGAGGACGGCGGCAGGCACCACACACTGTCGGGTCACCAGCTCCCGATGTAGTCCTCCGGGCCGAGGAGACCCCGGGTGTCCGCCCAGGCTCCCCAGCGGTCGAGGAGGAGGGGGATGGCCTGGTCCTCCCACCAGGGCAGATGGACGAGGCCCTGACTCATGCCTCCGCGGTTGAACCGCTCCACATTGACCTTGTCCTCGTCGTAAGGCTCGGCCCCCTCGAGGGAGCGATCGAGCGCATCGCGCAGGAGCCGGCCGAGTTCATACTCACTGGTGGGCATGGGGGTGTCGTCGAGCCGTTCAGCGAGCTCCTCCCAGAGACCGATGCTTCCCCGCAGCCCGTACTGGCGGGGGCGGCGGCGGCGGAACAAGTCGCCGACGGTCGCGCGCGCCGACGAATGGACTTCCACCACGTCCACATCGCGCTTCGCCTGCTCCGCCATGGCCGTGCGGGCTTTCCGGATGCGCTGGCGGAGCAGCTGTGCTTCGGGGCTGGTGCCGCCGTAGATGAGGTTCAACGGCGGGGTGTGCGTGTCGATCACAGGCTTCTCGATGCCCCCGAGCGGTGTCACTTCCGCGAACCCGGCGGGCGCCTGCCACACACGGACGGCGAGGTGACGGCGCATCCAGGTGGTCAGCTGCTCGCCGCTCTCCGGGGTGAGGGAGAATCGACCCGCGGAGGCGACGGCGACTGGCTCCAGGTCCAGCCGATCCACCAGGAGTGCGGCCAGAGTGCGGCGCAGAGTGGAGTGCGCGGTGCCGCCGCCCGCGAAATGCTTGCGTTCCAGGCGGGCCCGCAGGCTGCCCTCGGCCTTGCCGATGTAAAGCACATCGCTTCGACTGACAGACGTGTCCAATCGCAGCTCGGCTCGCGCCGCGTCAGGATCCTGCGCGACAACCGCGTACAGCCCGGTCGAATCCGGCATGACCTCGCCGCCACGCCCACCAATGACCACACCGCCGTCCTCGACGCGTGCGAACAGCTGGGGACTGTTCTGCAGAGCATGGGAAGCGGCCACGATGAGCCCCGCCTTGGTGGTCATGCCAATGTCCTCTCTTCGTCCGGGACATCTACCCCGGCTACGCCTCGAGCCTACGGAGGGCCCTGGACACGGTAGGCGCCCTTGCGATGGATCGCTGAGCCCTCACCGCGCCAAGATCCACCGGTCCTCTGGGCCGAAATTGTGGAGGTCGTCGCAGACGAAGCCGCGTAGCCACGGGACGTGGTCCACGACGCGCCGGTACAGGCCGCGGTGCACGCCGGACTCGTCGCCGATCAGCTGCTCAGCGGACACGTTCATCTCGACGCCAACCGCGCACAGGCGGGCGGGGCTTCACGCCTCGTCGGGCGCCCGGTCCTCCGCGTCGGCGATGACGTCCTCCAGAGCCTGCAGGTGGGGCTCGGCGTCGTCCCCGGCGCCCAGGTCGGCCAGCGCGAGGCGGAGGGCCTCGAGCAGCTCGCCGGCCTCCGGGTCCGCGGCGGCGGAACTCCAGCTCGCCCGCCAGGGCTCCTGGGTGGCGTCCTGCTGCTGGAGGAAGATGAGCCGCTCGACGTCGTCGGCCGGGATCTTGAGTTCCTCACCCCACGCCTGCATGGTCGTGACGTACGTCCGGTACCTGTCGGGGTAGGTCCAGCCGCCGCCGATCCGGACGTCGACGTCCTTCACATGCTCGGCGAACCAGGCGCGCACCACGGAGTCGAGGACGGGGGCGATGTCGGACTCCCGGTGGGCCTTGGTGAGGAAGTAGAGGTACTTGGTGCCGAAGGCCGCGCCGAGGTGCTTGAGGCAGCCGACCCCGCTCTTGCGCTGCTGCCGGATGTGCTCGAAGGCCGCGGGCCCGCCCTGCTCGAGGGTGATGCGGGTGACGTCGGCGAGCTGCTCCTCAAACCCGGGCTGCGCCATGATGCGCTCCACCCGGGAGGGGCCGTAGCCGACCCGTCCGTATCCCCACACCATCGCGGCGATGAAGGCGTCCCGCTGCACGGCGCGGTCCTCGGCGGTCACCTTCGCGGCGTAGCCGGTGACGACGGCGCGGGTCAGCGGCTCACACTCGAGGCAGGCGGGCAGGTCGGGCACGTGGGCCGTCCAGTGATCGAAGGACCAGCGCGTGGGCTCGTCGGCGGGCCTGCCGGCGGCAGCCCACGCATCGAATGAGCGCTGGAGGGCAGGGGGTACGGCGGCAGCGGGAGTACTCGTCATGGCCACACCGTAGGCCAAGGACCGGCACGGGAGGCATGTGCCTTCAGTTCCGGCCCGGCCCGCCACTCCCCTCCGCGATGGCGGTCAGACGGTCCACGTGGGCGGCCCAGCGGTCGGCGTCCCACGGGGGCAGGTTGTTCCCCGGGGCGCGCAGGCCGGCCTGCCCGTCGATCTGCTCCCGCAGGATGTCCGCGTGGCCGGCGTGCCGGGCCTCGTCCAGGGCGACGTGCGCAATGATCTGCGCGAGCGTCACCTCCGCCTTGTCGTCGGGCCACCACGCCACCCGCCCGGGGGCGTCGGCGCCGAGGGCCGTGATGGTCGCGTCCGCGTGGGCGAAGCAACGGCGGGCGAACTCGAGGACGTCCTCGAGGGACTCACCCTCGGCGGCGAACATGTCCACGTTGTCCTCCTCCGGCTGCCCCGCCGCCGCCCAGGGCAGCTGCACCTCGGCGGGGCGGCCGAACGTCTCGCCGAAGTACTCCAGCTCGACGACGGCGGCGTGCTTGACCAGTCCCAGCAGGTTGGTGCCGGTGGGAGTGCGCGGCAGGCGGGCGTCGCGCTCGCTGAGGCCCTCGAGCTTCTGGAGGAGGGCCGCACGCTGGCGGCGCAGCCCGTCGTGGAGGATCTGCTTGTGGTCCATGGGGGGATCCTGCCCCAGATCAGTCAGGCCGCGAACCCCCGCACGAGCTCAGCCACCCGCTCCGGCGCGTCCAGGTGCACGTCGTGCCCCGCGCCGGGCACCTGCACGTGCCGCACATCCGGGCGCCGACGCCGCATCTCGTCCAGCTCTCCGGCGGGCACGTACCCGTTCTCCCCGGTGATCAGCAGGGTTGGCGCGGCGATCTGCCCCCATTCCTCCCACCGGGGCCGCTCGTGGACGGGCCGCAGGGCGGCCTCCAGCACGTCGACGTCGAAGCGTGGCACCCAGCCGGCGTCGACGTCCCGGGTGGAGCGCGGGGAGGGCGCGATTGCGGGCGGCCCCGCCCCTGACTGGCCGTTGCGCACCGCGCGCCTGACGCTGCGCCCACCCCGGGAGGACGACCTCGGCTGGCCCTGCCGGATCGGTGTCTCTGGTGGTGGGGAACGTGGGCATGCCCGTGGGGACGTGATCCTGTGGCTGACGGACCGCGAGTCATCCCGCGGGCCTCACCTCGTGTGTTCGCCTGACCATGGCCGGGACACTACACGCGGCATGAGGCTGGTCAGCCCGGTAGTCCACACCCGGTCAACCCCGCCGGCCCGCACGCGCGGCGAACTCGTCCAGACAGGCGAGCACCTCGGTGGCCAGCCACACCCGGTTCCGACGCTGGCTGGAGACCGGCTGCAGCACACCGGCCTCGACAAGCTGGTCCACGGCCCGCTGGGCGGCCGGGCGCGAGACACCCAGCACCTGGGCCAGGTGGTCCACGGTCACGGCGGGTTGCGCGATGATCACCGCGAGCGCCCGCCAGACCGCCGCGTCCCGCCGGGCGGTGAGCCGCTCGCGCCAGCCGGTCAGGGCCTCGTCCAGGTCCGCGACGAGCTCTCGGCCGTTGCCGACGGCGGCCAGGGCGGCCTGCGCGAAGCGGCGCACGATGGGCGCGGGGTCGCCGTCGCGGTAGGCGGTGAGGGCGTCGAAGTATCCGGCCGTGTCCGTGAGGAGTCCCGCGGAGAGGGGCACCCCCATACGGGTGATCGCGCCGGCCCGATGCAACACGGCGTGCACGAGGACGCGCCCGGTGCGGCCGTTGCCGTCCGCGAACGGGTGGATGGTCTCGAACTGGGCGTGCGCGATGGCGGCCTGCACGAGGGCGGGCACGTCCGTGCGGCGCAGGTAGGCGAAGAGATCGTCCATCCCGGCACGCAGGCGCTCCGGGTGGGGCGGGACGAACTGCGCCGTGTGCGGCGTGGGCACCCCGCCCCCGATCCACCCCTGCGCATCGCGGTAGGCGCCCGGCCGGGCATGCTCCTGACCGTCCATGAGGGCACGATGGGCGGCCAGCAGGGCGGGCTCGTCGAGGTCGGCGGCCAGCCGGGAAGCAGCGCCCATGGCCCTCACGTTCGCCGCCACGAGCGTTGCGTTCGGGCGGGTGCGTTCGCCGAGAGTCGCCAGGGCGAGGGCTCGCGCGCCCGCGGTGATGTGCTCGATCTGCGAGGAGGACGCGGACTCAGTGCGCAGGAGCACCGCGTCGATCGGGGCGATCTCGCCGGTGAGCCCCGGGAGGGCGTGGCTGATCTCAGCATCGAAGCGCACGACGGCGGCCGTCGCCTCCTCGACCTCGGTCGCCAGATCAGAGGGCAGGTCGAGCCCGAGTCGGGCGATGCGGGCCGGGAGCGCGGCTCGATACGGGCCCGAGGCGCGCACGCGAGCGCTGCGGGAGCGCAGCCCGGCGTCATCCGGGCCCGCGGCCCAGGGGCGCTCTTCCCAGCCGACGGCCCACGGGGTCGGGCGCGGATCGTTGCTCATGCCGCCACCTTACGCAACGTTATGTCTAGAGAGTTGCGTACTTCTGGGCGTCGTGAGGTGGAAAGCCGTCTGCCCCGGGCCCGATGCTCCGAGGCGAGCATCGCGTAAGTGACGCCGTCCACCCAGCCGCGGGTGCGGTGCAGTGACTCCTCCTTGAAGGTGCCCTCGTGGCGCAGGCCGACCTTCTCCATCACGCGCAGGATGGGCGCGTTGTCCGCGAAGGCGTGAGCCTCCACGGGTCGGACGCCGAGGCCTGCGAAGGCGAGGTCCAACAGGGCACAGGCCAGCTCGGTGGCGCGGCCCCGGCCGGCGTGGGCCTGGGCTATGGTCCAGCCGATCTCGGCCTGCGCGTCCCGGGCTTCCTCGCGCGGTGCGCCGCGAGGTCGAGGAGGGGCGTGGCCATGGGGTCACGGCAACGGGCGGCGGTGACGTCCCCTCCCCTACTCTCGGCCCCATGGACGTCACCTTCACTCCACTCGACCCGGCAGGCGCCGACCGGGACGCGCTCGTCGCCCTGCTCACCGAGAACGCGTGGCCGTTCCACACGCGCCCGCGCGTCACCCGGCCGGAGGCGGAGAAGGCCGTCGATGGCGGCGCCTGGGAGGATGAGGACCACCGCACCTTCTGGATCGAGCATCCCGAGCACGGCCGCGTCGGCGTGGTGCGCCTGGAGGACCTCACGGACCCCACCCCCTTGTTCGACCTGCGCGTGGCGGAGCGGTTCCGCGGGCGCGGGCTCGGCGCGCAGATCCTCACCGCGCTCACCCGGCGCGTCTTCGAGACGATGCCCGCGGTGGACCGCTTCGAGGGCCAGACCCGCGAGGACAACGTCCCCATGCTGCGCACCTTCCGCCGGGCCGGCTGGGTCAAGGAGGCGCACTACCGGCGCGGCTGGCCCGTGGACGGCGGCGAGCCGCTCGCGTCCGTGGCCTA
The DNA here is from genome assembly GCF_055522295.1 of Micrococcus sp. CS26. Lineage (NCBI taxonomy): Bacteria > Bacillati > Actinomycetota > Actinomycetes > Micrococcales > Micrococcaceae > Micrococcus > Micrococcus sp. CS26. The sequence goes on along the minus strand of NZ_JBVFVY010000022.1, from coordinate 6,107 downwards.
CGCAATGTTGCGCCAGGACTGGGCGTCCGGCACGACGACGCCGGTCCCCGCCGACGTCGACGCCCCGCCTCCGGTGGGGCGCAAGGAGGGCGCGGCTGCGGGCGGCCGCGCCCCTGACTGGCCGTTGCCCACCGCGCGGCTGACGCTGCGGCCGCACCGGGAGGACGACTTCGGCTGGCTGCAGGAGATGTACACGCAGCCCGAGGTGGTGCGCCACCTGCTGGACGAGCCCTGGGACGAGGCGACCGCGCGGGCGAAGCTGGCCAAGCGGATCACGTGGGACGACCTCGGCGGCCCGTCCGGGGCGGCGTCCCTGGTGGTGGAGCACGCGGGCGTCCCCGTGGGTGACGTGATCCTGTGGCTGACGGACCGCGAGCGCGGTGTCGCGGAGATCGGCTGGGCACTGGATCCGCGACATGCCGGTCAAGGCTTCGCCCGGGAGGCCGCGGCTGCGCTGCTGGACCTGGGGTTCGAGACGTCTGGCCTGCACCGGGTAGTGGCACAGATGGATGCCCGCAACACGGCGTCCGCCCGACTGGCCGAGATGCTCGGGATGCGTCGAGAGGCACACCACCGGCAGGACCTGTGGAGCAAGGGCGAGTGGACGGACACCCTCGTCTACGCGATGCTCGCGAGCGACCGGGGGGTGAGGGGCCATCTATGACGACGAACGGACTTCTACGCTCACCCCATGCAGCTCGAGACCGTGAGGGGGTGGACTCGCGAGGCTCACCAGGTGTGCGGACCGAGGTCCTCGAGGATCTCCAGGTCGAGAGGCCACTCGTCAGGGCGGGGAGTCTCGGGGAGCACCGGCTCGTAGGCGCCGACGTAGACGACCTCCCCCAAGCCGAGGCCGGTGGCCTCCTCCGGCTCAAGGATCGTCAGGTCAGCGTGGCCGGGGACGCGGTCGATCTCGGCGAGCCGCCCCGAGGGCCACACCTCGTGTGCCGCCCTCACCACGGCCCGCACACGACGCAACGGGATCGACCCGGCGGGGCTGCCGTCGTCGTGATGGGTGACGACCCAGCCTGCAGAGGCCAGGGGCCCAGCCTGACTCACTCCCCGGGAGGGCAGCAGGATCAGCTCGTGGACTTCCCCCACGGCGATCGGGTCACCGCAGCATTCCTGCTCCCAGTCCGAGAGCGAGGCGCGGCCGACGGCGCCGACGGTGATGTCCATGGTCGGAGTGTAGGGGCGAGGCCTCACCCGTGGGCGCGCGTCACCCGGGGCGCTCCGCCCTCGTTCCAGCGGAACAGGGTGAGGTGCCACAGCCCGGGGACCGTGCGAGACGGGCCACCTCCACGCGCACCGACGTGGCCCTGTGCGAGCGGCTCGGGTTCCGCGAGACCGTACCCGGCGCGTGGGCACCCGCGACCCGGGAGTGACATCATGGACCTCGGCTCGCGCTGATACTGGGTATCGTGAGCCACGCCACTACACTGTGCTTCCACTGATAAAGGAGCAACCCCCCATGCCGACCCTGCGAACCGTCCCCCTCTCCGCCGCCACGCGGGAGGACCACCTCGCCCGCCTCCGGGCCACCAGCCCGGAGGCCCCCCTCGACATCCTGGTCGTGGGCGGCGGCTCCACCGGCGTGGGCGCCGCGTTCGACGCGGCCACCCGCGGCCTCGACGTGGGCATCGTCGAGGCCCGCGACTGGGCCTCCGGGACCTCGTCCCGCTCCTCCCGCCTCATGCACGGTGGCCTGCGCTACCTCGAGATGCTGGACGTCAAGCTGGTGTACGAGGCGCTGCGGGAGCGCGACCTGCTGCTCACCCAGACCGCGCCCCACCTGGTGCGTCCCCTGCGCTTCGTCTTCCCGTTCTTCCACAAGGTGATCGACCGCGGCTTCATCGGCGCCGGCGTCACCATGTACGACGCCATGCAGTCGCTCGGCCGCCGCCGCGCGATGGGCGCGCACCGCCATCTCAGCCGCCGCTCCATGGCCGCGACCTTCCCCTCCCTCGACGACGAGAAGATCGTCGGCGCGGTGGAGTACGCCGACGCCCAGTTCGACGACGCCCGCCTGGCCATGATGCTCGTGCGATCCGCCGTGGACCACGGCGCCGTGGCCGCCAACTACACCGCCGTCACCGGCTACCTGCGCGGCGACGACGGCCGTGTGCAGGGCGTGCGTGTCCGCGAGGAGACCTCCGGCGAGGAGTTCGACGTGCACGCGCGCGCCGTCATCCTGGCCGGGGGCGTGTGGACCCAGGAGCAGCAGGAGCTGGCCGGGGCCGACGGCGGCCTCGAGGTGCTCGCCTCCAAGGGCGCCCACATCACCGTCCCGCGCGACCGCATCCGCGCCGACGCCGCCACCGGCGTGATCACCAAGACGGAGAAGTCCGTGCTGTTCCTCATCCCGTGGGACGAGTACTGGGTGATCGGCACCACGGACACCCCGTGGGCGGAGGACGTGGCCCATCCGGCCACCACCGCGGACGACATCGACTACATCCTCGAGCACGCCAACGCGGTGCTGAAGGAGGACCTCACGCGAGACGACGTGATCGCCACGTACGCCGGCCTGCGCCCGCTCCTGCAGCCGGTCACCGGATCCGACGGCGGCTCCACCAAGATCTCCCGTGAGCACACCGTCACCGAGGTGGCCCCCGGCCTCACCGCCGTGGCCGGCGGCAAGTGGACCACGTACCGGGCCATGGCCGAGGACGTCGTGGACTTCGTGGTGCGCGAGACCCACCCGACCCGTCCCAGCCTCACCGAGCACATCCCCGTGCTCGGCGGCCTCGGCTACTCGGAGATCGAGGCGGAGGCGGACCGCATCGCCGCCGACTACGGCCTGGACGAGGCCCGCGTGGACCGGCTCCTGTTCCGCTACGGCACCGTGCTGCGCCACGTGCTCGACCTGATCGACGCCGACCCGTCCCTGAGCGTCCCTCTCGCCGAGGCGCCGCGCTACCTGCGCGCCGAGATCGTCCACGCCGCCCGGGCCGAGGGCGTCGTCCACCTGGACGACGTCATCGAGCGCCGCACGCGCCTGTCCACCGAGGTCCGTGACCGCGGCGTCGCGGCGGCCGCGGAGATCGCGTCCCTCGTGGCCCCCGAGCTGGGCTGGGATGAAGAGCGCATCGCCGGTGAGATCCGGGCGTACAAGGACCTCGTCGCCGCCCGCCTCCGCGGCGAGACCGCCCACGACGACGTCACCGCCGCCGCCGCGCTCGCAGCTGCCGACGCCGCCCCCGTCCACGGAAAGGAGCCCGTCCATGGGCACGATCTTCCTGCATGAGATCGCCGGCACGGCCATCCTCCTCCTGCTCGGCGTCGGCGTCGTCGCCAACGTCGTCCTGACGAAGACCAAGGGCAACGGCGGAGGCTGGCTGCTCATCAGCTTCGGCTGGGGGCTGGGCGTCTTCGCGGGCGTCTACGTCGCTGCCGCGACCGGTGCGCACCTGAACCCCGTCGTGACCGTCGGCCTGCTCGTCAGCGGCGCCGAGGAGTACGCCCCCGGCATCGCCGTGACCCTCGGCACCACGCTCGCGTACTTCGCGGCGCAGCTGATCGGCGCCTTCCTCGGCGCGGCCCTGGCCTGGCTGGCCTACCGCGACCACTACCAGGCGGAGACGGACCAGGGCGCGATCCTGGGCACGTTCGCCACAGGTCCCGAGATCCGCAACCCGCTGTGGAACATGGTCACCGAGGTGATCGCCACGTTCGTCCTGGTGTTCGTGATCCTGCTCTTCGGCTCCACCCCCTCCGGGCTCGGCCCGCTCGCGGTGGCCCTGCTCGTCGTCGCGATCGGCGCGAGCCTGGGCGGCCCCACGGGGTACGCCATCAACCCGGCGCGCGACCTGGGCCCCCGCCTGTTCCACGCTGTCGCGCCGATCCGGCACAAGGGCGGCTCGGACTGGGGTTACGCCTGGGTGCCGATCGTCGGCCCGCTCGTCGGCGCCGTCCTGGCCGGCCTCGCCGCGCCTCTGTTCGTCTGAGCGGTCTGCCCGTCCAACCCCGGCGGGCACGTTCCCCGTCGGGAACGTGCCCGCCACCCCCACACCCCCGTGACCACCTCCGAAGGAGTAGGACATGACCACCCCCCGCTACGTGATGGCCATCGACCAGGGCACCACGTCCACGCGCGCGATCCTCTTCGACCACAGTGGGGCCATCGTGTCCACTGGTCAGCGCGAACACGAGCAGATCTTCCCGCGCGCCGGCTGGGTGGAGCACGACCCGGTGGAGATCTGGACGAACACCCGCGAGGTCATCGGCGAGGCCCTGGCCCGCGCCGAGGTGACCCGACACGACGTCGCCGCCGTGGGCATCACGAACCAGCGTGAGACCACCGTGGTGTGGGACCGCAACACCGGCAAGCCGGTGTACAACGCCATCGTGTGGCAGGACACCCGCACCGACCACCTCTGCGAGCGCCTGGCCGGCGACGTCGGCGCGGACCGCTACAAGGAGCGCGTCGGGCTGCCCCTGGCCACGTACTTCTCCGGCCCCAAGGTGGCCTGGATTCTGGAGAACGTGGACGGTGCCCGGGAGGCCGCCGAGAACGGCGACCTCATCTTCGGCACCACGGACTCGTGGCTCGTGTGGAATCTCACCGGCGGCGGCGAGGGCGGCCGGCACGTCACCGACGTCACCAACGCCTCCCGCACCATGCTGATGAACCTGGACACCCTCGACTGGAACGAGGAGATCTGCGCGGACATGGGCATCCCGATGTCCATGCTTCCGGAGATCGTCAGCTCCTCCGCCGAGGTGGGCACCGTATCCGGCCAGCAGCTGCTGCGCGAGACGCCGATCACCGGCATCCTGGGCGACCAGCACGCGGCGACCTTCGGCCAGGCGTGCTTCGAGGTCGGCCAGGCCAAGAACACGTACGGCACCGGCAACTTCATGCTGATCAACACCGGCGAGGAGCCGGTGCACTCGGACAACGGCCTGCTCACCACGGTGGCGTACCGCATTGGCGACCAGAAGCCGGTGTACGCGCTGGAGGGCTCGATCGCCGTCACCGGCTCGCTGATCCAGTGGCTGCGGGACAACCTCGGGATGATCGGCAGCGCCCCGGAGGTCGAGACCCTGGCCGCCGGCGTGGAGGACAACGGCGGCGTGTACTTCGTCCCCGCGTTCTCCGGCCTCTTCGCCCCGCACTGGGACGCCGCGGCCCGCGGCGTCATGGTGGGCATGACCCGTTACGTCAACAAGGGGCACATCGCCCGCGCGGCGCTCGAGGCCACCGCCTTCCAGAGCCGCGAGGTCCTGGACGCCATGAACGCGGACTCCGGCGTGGACCTGACCGAACTGAAGGTCGACGGTGGCATGGTCGCCAACGAGCTGCTCATGCAGTTCCAGGCGGACCTGCTGCGCGTGCCCGTCGTGCGCCCCAAGGTCATCGAGACCACCGCTCTCGGCGCCGCCTACGCCGCAGGCCTGGCGGTGGGGTTCTGGGCGTCCCAGGACGAGCTCGTGGCCAACTGGGAAGAGGACAAGCGCTGGGAGCCCACCACGGACGAGGAGGAGGTTGAGCGCGCCCTGCGGCTGTGGAAGAAGGCCGTGGAACGCTCCCGCGACTGGGTCGACGAGGACGTCGAGTCGGCCCAGGGCTGACCGTCCGGTCCGTAGGCCGGTCCGGCCGGCTCCGTGCGCCCCGGGCCGGTCCGGGCCGGTCCGGCCCCTCCGGAAGGACCCCGTGCAGCACTACCCCCTCGTCGGCCGCCTGCGCGCGGAGCGGGGCGGAGTCGGTGCCGCTGCCATCGGCGCAGTGGCCAGGCCCGAGGCGCCCGGCTGCTCCGACGTCAAGCTGTCCTCACCCAGGGCGTCCTCTTCCCCCGCCGCTTCCGCCCAAGGCGGCGGTGGACAGGCAGGCGAAGTAGTCCGCATCCACGTTCCGGCTGTCCTTGATGGCGCTCCGATGTGGAATCTCCTCGGAGAGGTTCTCCTCGTCCGCGTTGTTTGCCGAAGCCACCACCTTTTCGAGGCCGGCCACCTCGGGCCGGAGTTCGCGCGCCCGTCGTCGCATCCTGCCCTGGCCGGTCCACTCATGGGTGCGTTCGGTGAGGGCGTCGAATGGGTTCTCACACGCCGACAATCGGCGTGCTCGTTCGACGACGTTGGACGCCAGGATGTCCCTGAGCATCGTC
>NZ_JBVFVY010000021.1:0-37339 GCF_055522295.1 Micrococcus sp. CS26 | reverse complement strand
GGGGCCGTGGGGTGGCCGGGGCTTGCCCTCGGTCGACGACGACGTACCTTGGAAGGAGGACACACATCCTGTGTCACACCCCTCTCACGTTTCGGAGCATCCCATGTCAGAGTCCACGTCGGCAGCGCCCCAGCCGTCCCAGTCCGTCCCCTCCCGCCGCCGAGTCGCCAGCAGCCTCGCGTGGGCGGTGCCGACCGTCGTCGCCGCCGCCGCTGCCCCCGCCGAGGCGGCCAGCCCTCTCCCGCGGATCGACCGCGTGTTCAGTGTCCGCCGCGCCACCACAGCAGACGTGCCCGGCGCGTCGGTGTCGGCCTGCGGCTCGACTTCGACCCGCTTGAGCGTCACCACGGACAACGTCAATACCTACTACCGGATCGCCAATGTGCAAGCCGGCTCCACGGTGACGAATGTGACCGCCTCCGTCCTGGTGCAGAAGGACATGGTGGATGCGATGGAGACTGGGAGGAACCCCACCACCTTCACCTGGACGAGCTCCACCCCGTCCTGGAGCACCCCGACCCGTGAGGTCTCCGGCACCACGCCGGTCCTGTACACCAACAACGGCATCCAGTACTACCGCTACGTCAGCAGGCTCCTCACCCCGGTACCCGCCCCCGTCTCAGGCACCATCACCCTGCCGCTCATCGGGTGGTACAGCAACTGCAGCACGACCCTCGCCGGCGTGTCGGTCAACGGGCGCGGCTCCGCCGTCGTGAACGGCAAGACCTTGGTCCAGATCGGCGCCTATCGGACGCTGTGACACCGGGCTCCGCCGGCTGACGCAGACCCGCGCACGCCGCTCGTGGCGGCCGTCATCCGCCGCCACGCCTCACACCCCGCGGAAGAACTCCCGCACGGCCGCCGTCAGGTGCTCCACGTCCCGCACGCCGCACATCTCGCGCGCCGAGTGCATGGACAGCAGGCCCAGGCCCACGTCCACGGTCCGGATGCCCAGGCGGGTCGCCGAGATCGGGCCGATGGTGGAGCCGCAGGGGACGTCGTTGTTCGAGACGAACTCCTGGAACGGCACCCCCGCCACGCCGCACCAGCGGGCGAACGCGGCCTCGCCCCCGGCGTCGGTGGCGTAGCGCTGGTTGGCGTTGATCTTCAGCAGCGGGCCGTGATTCACGCGCGGGTGGTTCACGGGATCGTGCCGCTCGGCGTAGTTCGGGTGCACCAGGTGGCCGGCGTCCGCGGACAGCAGCCAGGACCCCGCGATCGCCCGCGCCCGGCCCTGCCCGGCCACGCCGAGCGCCTCGAGCACGCGCCCCATGACCTCCTCGAGCAGCGGCCCGGCCGCCCCGGACCGCGACGCCGACCCCAGCTCCTCGTGGTCGAACGCGGCGAGCAGCGGGATCACCGGGGCGCCGGCCGCCTCACCGGCCACCCCGCCCGCGACGGTCCCCTCGTACGCGATCGCCCCCTCGGCGCCGCCGTGTTCGCGCGCCAGCTCCTCGAGCGCCACGAGACCCGCGTGCACCGAGCTCAGGTTGTCCAGCCGGCCCGACGCGAAGAACTCGCCCGCCAGCCCGAAGAGCCCGGGCGCCTGGGCGTCGGCCACCACGACGTCGTGCCCGCGCACCGCGGCCGGGTCCACGCCGGCGGCGGCCGCGAGCGCGGTCAGCACGTCACCGGGCACGCGGGCGGCCAGACCGTCGGCCTCCGCCTCGCCGGCGCCCTCGCCGCGCGGGGCGAGCGCCCCCACGACGGGGTTCGTGTGCCGCTGCCGCTTCAGCGTCAGCCCCTCGTTGACCTCGCGGTCCAGGTGGATGGCCAGCTGCGGGATGCGCCCCACGGGCCCGGTCGCGGCGAGCACCTGCGTGCCGTCGTCGAGGGCGAGACGCCCGGCGAACCGCAGCTCACGGTCCAGCCACGAGTTCAGCAGCGGGCCGCCGTACACCTCGACGCCGGCCTGCACCCAGCCGTCGGCCGTCACGGTGGCCGGGTTCGGCTTGAGCTTGAACCCCGGCGAGTCCGTGTGTGCGCCGAGCACGCGGAACACCGGCACGACGCCGGCGCTCTGCCCCGCCTCGTCCGGCCCGGCCGCGCGCGCCTCAGCACCCTCGTGGCGGCCCAGCGCCCCGGCACCCGTCGGCACGATCCAGGCCACCGCCGCGCCGTCGCGCACCACCACGTAGCCGCCCGGGGCCGACGGGAAGTCGACCGTCTCGTCCAGGCGGGTGAAGCCGACGGCCTCCAGGCGGCGTGCGACCTCCTCCGCGGCGTGGTAGCTGGAGGGCGAGGCGGTCACGAACTCGGCCAGGTCCCGCAGGTGGGCGGGCAGCTCGGCGACGGTGTCACGGGTCACGGGGGTCATGACCCGACCGTACCGCGCCCCACCATCCGTCCGACTACCCTGGCCCGAAAGCGGCCCCGGCCGCATCGCCCGCCCCGTCAGCGCAGGAGGAGCCCGCCGTGGACATCATGATCGCCGTCGCCGTGGGGGTCTTCCTCCTGGTGGCGTGGACCGTGGGCGGCTGGGCCATCGTGCGGATGGGCTTCACCCGGGACGGGGACGCGGCCCGCACCCCCGCCCACGACGACGGCGTCGCGCGTCCGACGCACCGTGGCCCGGCCGCGGACCCGGCCGCCGACCCCCACGTGATCTGGCGCGAGCAGATGAAGGCGGCCACGGCCGCCTCCGGGGCGCAGTGCGTCTGTCCGCCGCCGCCCCGCGAGGACGGCGGCGCCGAGGCGGGGACGAGCGCGCCGCCGTCGTCCCCGGACTGCCCGATCCACCGCTGGGACTACGCCTGAACCGCGGCCGGCCGGTCTGAGCGACCCCGGGCCGGGCCGGCGTCCGCGGCGTACGCGCCGGCGAGCGGGTCGGCGTCCGGGTGGCCGCCGTGGTCGCGCTTCACGAGGTCCTCGGCCGGGTGCAGCATCTCCCACACGACGCGCCCGCACAGCCACAGCACCGCGAGCATGTGGGCGAGGATCGCGGCCACGTAGACGGAGTCGTCCATGGAGTGCTGCGGCGGGGTCTCGGCCACCCCCTTGGCCAGGTACATCCACACGGCGAAGAAGTGCAGCGCCTCCACCGTCTGCCACACCCAGAAGTCCCGCCAGCGCGGCAGGGCGAGCGCCAGGAGCGGGATCAGCCAGACCACGAACTGCGGTGAGTACACCTTGTTGGTGAGCACGAACGCCGCCACCACCAGGAACGTCAGCTGCGCCAGCCGCGGGGTGTGCCGCACCCGCACGCCGAGCACGAAGATCCCGAGGCAGCACACCGCGAAGGTCCCGTAGGCCAGCAGGGTGAGGGAGTCCTCCGGCACGAACGCCCACCCGGCCTGCGCGGCGGTCACGTCCCACGCGTGCCACACGCTGGACAGGCCCGGCCCGCGCTCGCCAGAGAAGGTGAAGAACACGGACCACGCCTGGAAGTTCACCGCCATGAGCGGCACGTTGACCGCCGCCCACGCCGCCACCGTGCCCCCGGCCGCGAGCAGGAACGGCCGCCACCGCCGCGAGCGCACCGCCAGGATCAGCAGCGGCCCCAGGATCAGCAGCGGATACAGCTTCATGGCCGCGCCGAGGCCGAAGAGCACCCCCGCCGTCAGGGACCGGCCGCGCGACCACGCGTACATGCCGCACGCCAGCAGGGCCACGGCCCACAGGTCCCAGTTGATGGTGCCGGCCAGCACGATCCCCGGGGCCACGGCCACCATGAGCCCGTCCGTCCACCGGCGCCCCGCCATCCGGACGGTCAGCACCGCGACGACGGCCCACAGCACCACCACGAACCCGAGGTTCACGAGCCAGAACACCGCCGTGCCCTGCTCCGGCGAGAACGGCAGCGCCTGCGTGATCCAGGCCGCCACCGAGCCCACGACGGACATCAGCACGGGGTACTCGAACGTGGAGCCCTCCCGGAACGGCGCCCACGGGTCCGCCGCGAACCCGCGCCCGCCGTAGAGCGCGGCCCAGTCCGAGTAGCAGCCCGCGTAGTAGACGTCCGGGGCGCCCCAGCCGTGCAGCAGGCACGGTGACTTCTGCAGCACGGTCACGACGGCGGCCAGAGCCACCAGCAGCCCCGTCAGCGCCACGGGCCCGGCCCAGGAGCCGGTCCCCCGCCCCGGGCCGTTCGCCGCGAGGCCGCCGGCGAGCTGGAAGCGGCCGCCGCGCTCGCCGGGGGCGGGCAGGGCACCGGACGGTGCGCTGTCAGCGGAACGCCCAGCGGGGGCGCCCGGGGCGGTCACGGCGTCGCTCGGGGTGCCGTCCGCGGCGTGAGTGGGCGGCTCGCTGGGGGTCGCGGCGTGCGCGGTGGCCGGTCTCATGCCCCCATCCTAGGAAGCCGCCCGGACCCCGGACGGGCGGGGCCGCCGTCGTCGGTCGTAGACTGGCGGGGTTGATCCCCGGGTGAGCGCCCCGCCGAACGGTGTGGGCCCCCCGCGCGCGCTCCGCGTGCCAGCACCCGTTCCGGACAGTCGAGGAGAGAACCAGACCGTGGCCACCAACCCCATCCGCGTCGCCATCGCCGGCGTGGGCAACTGCGCAACATCCCTCATCCAGGGTGTGGAGTACTACCGCGAGGCGAAGGCCACGGACACGGTGCCGGGCCTGATGCACGTGCAGTTCGGCGTCTACCACGTGTCCGACCTCGAGTTCGTGGCCGCGTTCGACGTGGACGCGAAGAAGGTCGGCCTGGACCTGTCCGAGGCCATCACCGCCTCCGAGAACAACACCATCAAGATCGCGGACGTGCCCCACGCGGACGTCACCGTCCAGCGCGGCCCCACCCTGGACGGCCTCGGCAAGTACTACGCCGAGACCATCGAGGAGTCGGAGGCCGAGCCCGTGGACGTGGCCCAGGCCCTCCGCGACGCGGAGGTGGACGTGCTGGTCTGCTACCTGCCCGTCGGCTCGCAGCGGGCCACCGAGCACTACGCCCAGGCCGCGATCGACGCCGGCGTCGCGTTCGTGAACGCCCTGCCCGTGTTCATCGCCGGCACCCCGGAGTGGGCCGAGAAGTTCACCGCCGCGGGTGTGCCGATCGTGGGCGACGACATCAAGTCCCAGATCGGCGCCACCATCACCCACCGCGTGATGGCCAAGCTGTTCGAGGACCGCGGCGTCACCCTGGACCGCACCTACCAGCTCAACGTGGGCGGCAACATGGACTTCAAGAACATGCTCGAGCGTGAGCGCCTGGAGTCCAAGAAGATCTCCAAGACGCAGGCCGTCACCTCCAACACCTCCGCGCAGCTGGGCGAGAAGGACGTGCACATCGGCCCGTCCGACTACGTGGCCTGGCTCGACGACCGCAAGTGGGCGTTCGTGCGCCTCGAGGGCCGCAACTTCGGCGACGCCCCCGTCTCGCTCGAGTACAAGCTCGAGGTGTGGGACTCCCCCAACTCGGCCGGCGTGATCATCGACGCCGTGCGCGCCGCGAAGATCGCCCTGGACCGCGGCATCGGCGGGCCGATCCTCTCGGCCTCGTCCTACTTCATGAAGTCCCCGCCCGTGCAGCACAACGACGACGCGGCGCACGAGCTCGTGGAGGCCTTCATCCGCGGCGACATCGAGCGCTGACCAGCCCGGTCCCCGCGGACCGCGCACGACGCCGGCCCGTCACCTTCCCCGTGGAGGTGACGGGCCGGCGTCGTCGTGGGGGCGCGTGCCGCCCCGGCCACCGCGCTCAGCGCCGCGCGCCGAGCCGGTCCTCGATGGTGAGCCGGACGAGCTGGGCGTACATGGCCTGGCCGTCGGCGCGGGGGTGCACGCCGTCGGCGGAGAAGTCCGTGACGTGCTGCTTCGCCGCGGCGTCCCAGTCCGCCAGGACGATACGGTCCGGGTGGGCCTTGGCCTGCGCCTCCATCTGCACCTGCACGTCCGCGATCCAGTCCATCGGGCCGTGCGGCACCACGAGCACGAGCAGCCGGTCCTCGCCGACGGCCGCCAGGATCTTCTCCCAGTCGCCCCGGTGGGTGGTGCCGTTGGCGCCCAGGGCCACCACGACGACGTCGCTCAGCTGGCCGTCCGCCTTGAGCTTCTCGATCTCGTCCGCGGCGTCCCAGATCTGGTAGCCCACCTCCGCCTCGAGCAGCATCCCCGGCAGCTGCTCCAGGAGCGTGGGCGCGGCCGAGAGCGAGACGGAGTCGCCGATCAGGGTGACGTCCGGGCCGAGCTCGGACGGCGGCAGGGCCGCGGTGAGCTGCTCCTTGGAGTACGTGGGGCGCGTGACGGCCGGGTCGCCGAGCCCGAGCCCGGACGGCTCGGCGGACGACCCGGGCGAGGGCGTCGCACCGGCGGAGCCCTCCGCGTCCCCGGGGGCGGCCGAGCCGGGTGCCCCCGAGGCCGATGCCTCGGCCCGCTTCGTCTGCTCCGCAGCCCGGGACTCGCGGGCCGCCTGCTGGGCCGCCTGGGCGGCCTTGAGGGACTCCTCCGCCTGGGCGATGTCCTGCTCGAGCTGGGTCTGCGCGGGCGAGTGCACCACGGCGGCCACGGCCGCCGCGGGGACGGCCACGAGCCCCAGCGCCGTGGCGGCGGCCGCGAGCCGGCCGATCGGCCCGGCCCCGCCCGTGAACGCCCGCCGAGCGGCTGCGCCCCAGCGACCGAAGGCACCCGTGAACCCCTCGTGGAGGATGGGCTCCTCGATCAGCCGGGTGCTCAGGTCGGCGATCAGGGCGGTCAGCAGCAGGATCGCGCCGGCGGCCACGGGCTCGACCCACCCGGGGGCGTCCACGGGCACCATCACGCGCATGATCACGAGCAGCGGCCAGTGCCACAGGTACGCGGCGTAGGAGCGGCGCCCCCACCAGCGCAGGAACCCGTTGCCCAGCGCGCGCGAGAGCGAGTCGCGCCGGTCGCCCTGCACCACGTGCCAGACGATGAACGCGACGACGGCGGACAGGCCCGCCAGCACTCCGCGGTACGTGCTCGCGTGGCCGCCGTCGACCAGGGCGAAGCCCGCCGCGAGCACCGCGACGGCGCCCCACGCGACAGCCACCCGCGTGGCCGAGGTCCGCGGCTCGGGGCCGCCGTGCTCGGGCCGGGGCACATGGGCCAGGCCGATCGCCACGCACGCGCCGAACAGCAGGCCGAAGGCGTGGGTGTCCGTGCCGAAGTAGAGGCGGGCCTGCTCGAACCCGTGCCACGAGCCCCAGGCCATCCACGCCGCGGAGGCCACGGCCGCGACCGCGACCGCGAGGATACGACGTCGGTCCGCCACCCGCCCCGAGTTCACCGTGCTGCGCGGCGGCCAGGTGAGCAGGAGCAGCCCCCAGAGGAGCAGGGGCCAGAGGATGTAGAACTGCTCCTCGATCGCCAGGGACCACAGGTGCTCGAACAGAGGCGGCGAGGCGCGGTTGAAGTAGTCCCCGCCCTCGAGGATCATCACCCAGTTGCTGGTGTAGGTCAGGGCGCCGAACCATTGGCGACCCAGGCCCGCGGGGAACTCGTCCACCGCCAGCCACGCGAGCGCGGTGGTGCCCACGAGCGCCATCAGCATGGCCGGGATGAGTCGTCGGACGCGCTTCATCCAGAAGGTGCCCAGCGCCACGCCCCGGCCCGCGTCCACACCGCGGACCAGGCCGGTGGTGATGAGGAAGCCGGAGAGCACGAAGAACATGTCCACGCCCACGAACCCGCCGCGCAGGAAGGTGGGCCAGGCGTGGAAGACGAGCACGGCGAGCACCGCGATCCCCCGCAGCCCGTCGAGGGCGGTCACCCGGCCGGGGCCGCGGCTGACCCGCGTGCCGACCTTGACGGCGGGCACGCCGTCCTGGGGCGACAGGGCATGGCGGGGCACGGGCGCGGTGCGCTGGTCGGAACTCACAGCGGTCGATCATTCCATCCCGACCTGGATGGGCCAAAGCCTCCGGCTATCCCCACCCGCCCCACCGCGTTGGGGGCGGTTTCCGGTGGTATTCCACTCCCAAAGCACCGATTTCCGCCCCCGGAAGCGGGGGTGCGGGCGCCGGTCAGTGGTCGCGCAGCGCCTCGATGAGCTCGTCCTTGGTCATGGTGGAGCGGCCCTCGATGTCGAGTTCGCGGGCCCGCTTCGCGAGCTCGTCCTTGGTCCAGTCCTCGTAGGAGCCGGCCTCGCCGCCGCGCTCGGCGACCTCGTCCCGGCCGTCTCGGGCGGACGCGTTGGCGATCCGCGCGGCCTTCTCCTCGCTCGCGCCCTCGCGGCGCAGCGCCTCGTAGACCTCGGGGTCCTTGATGCTGGAGGTGCCGGGGCCCATGGGGGCGCCGTTCTTCTCGGTCTTCTTCTCAGCCATGCGGCCAGTGTGGTCCCGGCCCGACGACGGGTGGAAGATCCGCCGCGCCGCCTCAGTCCTGCTGGGCCTCCGGCTGCTCGGCCCACCAGCGCCGCAGCTCCGCCTCGGCCTCGGCCTGCTCGTGCGGGCCCTCGTCGAGGCGCCACTCGAGCAGGTGGTTGTACGCCCGCCCCACCACCGGGCCCGGGCGGATCCCCAGCAGCGCCATGATCTGCTGCCCGTCCAGGTCCGGCCGCACGGCGGCGAGCTCCTCGGCCTCGGCGATCTCGGCGATGCGCCGCTCGAGGTCGTCGTACGCGTGGGCCAGCCGCTCGGCCTTGCGCCGGTTGCGGGTGGTCACGTCCGAGCGGGTCAGCGCGTGCAGGCGGGGCAGCAGGTCGCCGGCGTCGTGGGCGTACCGGCGGACGGCGGAGTCGGTCCAGCCGGCGTCGCCGTAGCCGTAGAACCGCATGTGCAGCTCCACCAGACGGGCCACCGCCTTGATGGTGTCGTTGTCGAACTTCAGGGCACGCAGCCGCTTGCGGACGAGCTTGGCCCCCACGGTCTCGTGGTGCCGGAAGGTGACGGCCCCGCCCTTCTCGAAGCGGCGCGTGGCCGGCTTGCCGACGTCGTGCAGCAGCGCCGCCAGGCGCAGCACGGGGTCGGGGGTCGACGGCGCGTACTCACCCTCCAGCTCCATGGCCTGCTCCAGCACGGTCAGGGAGTGGGCGTAGACGTCCTTGTGGCGGTGGTGCTCGTCCGACTCGAGCTGCAGGGCGGGCAGCTCGGGCAGGACGTGGTCGGCCAGGCCGGTGCGCACGAGCAGGTCGAGGCCGGCGCGCGGGTGCGCCCCGCACACGAGCTTGACGAGCTCCTCGCGGACGCGTTCGGCGGAGATGATCGTGATCCGCTCGGCCATCGCGGCCATGGCCTGCTCCACCTCGGGGGCCACGGCGAAGCCGAGCTGGGAGGCGAAGCGGGCGGCGCGCATCATGCGCAGCGGGTCGTCGGAGAAGGAGTCCTCAGGGGTGCCGGGGGTGCGCAGCACGCCGGCGTGCAGGTCCCGCATGCCGCCGAAGGGGTCCACGAGCTCGAGGGCGGGCAGGCGCAGGGCCATGGCGTTGACGGTGAAGTCGCGGCGCAGCAGGTCGTCCTCGAGGCTGTCGCCGAAGGCCACCTGCGGCTTGCGGCTGGCCGGGTCGTACTGCTCGGCCCGGTAGGTGGTGACCTCGAGCTGCCAGCCGGCCTTGCGGAAGCCGATGGTCCCGAACCGCCGTCCCACGTCCCACGTGGCGTCCGCCCAGCCGGCGCCGACGGCCTCGGACGCGTCCGGGTCGGCGTCCGTGGTGAAGTCCAGGTCCGGCGACGACCGTCCCAGGAAGAGGTCGCGGACCGGGCCGCCCACCAGGGAGAGCTCGTGGCCGGCGGCCTCGAACCTCCGCCCCAGCTCCACGACGACGGCGGGCAGGGTGGCGTCCGCGGGGAAGCCGGGGGGCAGCGCGTGGGTGGTGGTGGTCAGATCCATGATGCCTACAAGGGTGCCAGACGGTCCCGGCACGGGCCCGCGCGGGCCGGGCTAGAGTTGACGGCATGACCCGCCCCGATCCCTCCGCGCACCGGGGCGCCCCCCTGCCCTCCGCGCTGGGGGCGTGGCGTCGCCGGCCGCAGCCGCCTCTGCGCCCCGTCACCCCGGCCCCCGCGGGACCCCGTTCCGCCGCTGCCGCCTCCCTGCCCACGGTGGAGGAGGTCTCCGCCGGCGGCGTCATCGTCCGCGAGCATGACGGCGGCCTCGAGGTGGCCGTGATCGCCCGCTACAACCGCGGTGGCCGGCTCGAGTGGTGCCTGCCCAAGGGCCATCCCGAGGGCGAGGAGGACCACCGGCAGGCGGCCGTGCGCGAGGTGGAGGAGGAGACCGGGATCGCCGGCCACATCCTCGAGCCGCTCGGCGCGATCGACTACTGGTTCACGGTCGCCCGGCACCGCGTCCACAAGACCGTGCACCACTTCCTGCTGCGCGCCACGGGCGGCGAGCTGACCACGGAGAACGACCCGGACCACGAGGCCGTGGACGTCGCATGGGTGCGCCTCGAGGACGTCGCGCGCCGCCTCTCCTTCGCCAACGAGCGCCGGATCGTCGACCTGGCCCGCCAGGTGGTCGACCAGCACTTCCCCCCGGGCGGTGCCCGGGGCCCCCGCCCCTGATCCACCGCCCCCGGCACGGGGCCTTCCGACCACGATTGGGTGACCCTTGAGCAGCAGACCCGCCCCGCGCCGAGCGCAGGACCCCGCCCACGCCGGCGTCGCCGACGAGGAGCCGACGACGACGGACCCCGCCCCCGCCACGGATCCGGCCGCCGTGGACCCCGCGGACGAGACCCCCGAGGGCGAGCGCCGCGCCGGCCGGTCCACCGCGATCATGGCCTCCGGCACGCTCCTCTCCCGCGTGCTGGGCCTCGTCCGTGCGACGCTGGTGACGGTGGCGATCGGCCTGTCCGCGGACATGGCCGACATCTTCGAGATCGCCAACTCCCTGCCGAACGTGATCTACCTGCTCCTGGTGGGCGGCGTGTTCAACGTCGTGCTCGTGCCGCAGCTGATCAAGCACGCCCGCGACGTCGACCGGGGCGCGGACTACACCTCCCGCCTGATGACGCTCGGCACGCTCGTGATGCTCGCCGGCACGGTGGTGGTCATGCTGGCGGCGGCCCCGCTCATGACGGCCCTGACCCGCGGCTGGTCGCCGGAGAAGCTCGAGATGGCCACCGTGTTCGCCCTGTGGTGTCTGCCCCAGGTGTTCTTCTACGGCATGTACGCGTTGGTGGGGCAGGTGCTCAACGCCAACGGGCGCTTCGGCGCCTACATGTGGGCGCCGGTGCTGAACAACGTCGTCGCGATCGGCGCGATCGTGCTGTACCTGGGCATGTTCGGGGCGTACCGGGCCGGGGACGACCTCGCCGGGTGGACGAGCGCACAGACGGTCGTGCTGGCCGGCGGCCACACCCTGGGCGTCGTGCTGCAGGCCGTGATCCTCTTCCTGCCGCTGCGCGGGCTCGGCCTGGGTCTGCGCCCGCGGTTCGGCTGGAAGGGCATCGGCCTGCGGGACACCGGCCGGATCGCCGGGTACACCCTGATCACGATGGTCGCCACGAACGTGGTGCTCCTGCTGTGCCAGCGGTACGTCACCTCTGCCACGGAGGCCCGCGACCGCGGCGAGCTGCGCATCCCGGGCACCGAGACCTGGAGCGCCGAGATGGCGCAGGCGGCCATCCCCGGGGTGGCCGCGTACAACATGGCGATGCTGATGGCCGTGCTGCCCCATTCGGTGTTCGTGCTCTCCCTGGCCACCGTGCTCTTCAACCGGTTGGCCCGCGCCATGGGCCGCCAGGACATGTCCGCGGTGCGGCGCACGACGGCGCAGGGTCTGCGCGCGTTCACCGTGCCGCTGATGTTCTGCCTCGCCGGCGTGGTGGTCCTGGCGGGCCCCCTGGGCCGCGTCTTCGGCTCGACGGCCGAGACGGCGATGGTGGCCGGCGTCGCGGTGGGCTCGGTTCTGCTCGCGCTGGCGCTGTCCATCCCGTTCCGCTCGGGCTCCTTCTACCTGCTGCGCGTGTTCTACGCCGCCGAGGACGCCAAGGTGCCGATGGTGGTCCAGGTCAGCGGCTCGCTCCTGATGCTGCTGCTCTCGTGGGCGGGCGCGATGCTGCTGCCGCTGTGGTCCATGGCCCTGTGGGTCGCGGTCGCCTCGTCCGTCTCGTACGTGTACCAGTTCGTCCTGACCCATGTGCTCACCGTGCGCCGGTTCGGGGACTACGGCCTCGCATCCGTGCTGCGTGCCCACGTCCAGACCGGCCTGGCCGCGCTGGCCGCGGCGGCCGCGGGCGTCGTCGTCGTGTGGCTGCTGGGCGGGTACACCGGCGGGTTCGCGTGGAACTCCATCGGGACGGCGCTGCTCACGTGCGCGGTGGCGGCCGTGGCGATGGGTCCGGTGTACCTGATGGTGCTGCGGGCCATGCGGTTCCCCGAGCTGGACGACGCCCTCCGGCCGCTCGTCGCTCGCGTGCCGGCGCTGGGTCGTCTGCTGCGCGTCGGCTGATCTCTGGCCGCGACGGCCACGCCACGTATCATCGGATTCCGACCCCGTCGTCAGGAGAAGAGCCCGTGCCCCAGCCCATCGCCGTCGGCGCCGTCCTGGGCGGCCGCTATCGCATCACCCAGCACGTGGTGACGTCCGCGGACCAGGACATGGTGTTCCTGGGCACGGACCAGGTGCTCAACCGCCGCGTCACCGTGCTCGTGGCCTCACGTGAGAACGCCACGCAGGTGGCCTCGTCCGCGCGGGAGCTGGCCACGGGCGAGCGCACCGACGACGTGCAGGTGCTCGACCTGGGGCTGTCCGAGGGCCGCACGTACCTGATCGCCGGCGGGGACCCCGACCCGGACGTCCTGCTGGGTCTGGCGTACCCGCAGGAGCTGTACGTGGAGCCGTTCCAGACGGACAGCCTCGGCTCCGAGCTGTTCGGCGAGTCGCGGACCGGAGACCCCCACGCCTACGACGACGACGAGGCGTACTACACCGACCTCGACCGCCGGCTCCGCGCGGACGAGCACGAGGCCCAGCGTCGTCCCGGGTTCCTGAACCGCCTCTCCGAGCGCCTCGCCGAGCGGGTCCGTCCCTCCGACGGCACCGCGGCGAAGGCGGCCGCCGGGGCGTCGGCCCTGGCCGCGGCGGACGCCGCCACCCGGAAGCAGCAGGAGGAGCGCGAGCGCGCGGAGCGGGAGGCCGCCGAGCGTGCAGAACGCGAACGCAAGGAGGCCGAGGAGAAGGCACGCGCCGAACGGGAGGCCGCGGAGCGGGCCGAGCGGGAGCGCAAGGAAGCCGCCGAACGCGCAGAACGCGAGCGTCGGGAGGCGGAGGAGCGTGCCGAGGAGGAGCGCCGCGCCGAGGCCGAGCGCGCCCGTCGCCAGGCGGAGCAGGAGGCCGAGGAGCGGGCCGCGCGCGAGCGGGAGGCCGAGCAGGCCCGGCTGGCAGCGGAGCGGGAGGAGGCCGAGCGCCGCGAGCTCGAGCGCCGGGCCGAGGCCCGCCGTCGTGCCGAGGAGGAGCGGGCCCGGGAGGCCGAGCGGCGCGAGGCTGAGAAGGCCGCGGAGCGGGAGGCCAAGGCGGGCACCGCCGCGCTTCCGGCCGTGGCGGCCGAGAAGACCGACGCACCGGAGCCGGTCGCCCCGGACACCGAGGCGATCCCCGTGCGGCGCCAGCGCCCCGTCCCCCGCCGAGAGATCGTGGCCGAGTCCGCGCCGACCGTGCGCGAGGAGTCCCGCGGCACGGCCGCGCCGGTCGCTGCCGGGGCCGCAACGGCGGCCACCGCGGCGGCTGCCGGTTCGACGTCCGCCGCCGCGGCTCCGGATGTCCAGGCCGCCCCGGCCACCACCGGGAGTGGTGACGGCGCCACGGTGGCCGACCCGGGCGACGGCAACGGCCGCACGCGCGGCGGCGGTCCGCTGGCCCTGCTCCTCGTGCTCGGCCTGCTGGCCGCACTCGTCGTGGGCGGGGTGCTGCTGGCCCAGAACCTGCGCGGCGGGCCGGCCCCGCAGGCCGCGGCCGCGTCGTCCGAGTCTGAGTCTGCGTCGTCCGAGTCCGCATCGGACACCCCGTCGCCGTCGGAGAGCACCAGCCCCTCCCCCACCCCGACCAGCGAGAGCGCCGCGGCCGCCCCGCAGCCCGTCCAGGCTCTGCGCTCGGTGCCGGACCTGCCGGAGCACGAGGCCGAGCACGACGCGGACCTGAGCAACCTCATCGACGGCGACCCCACCACCGTGTGGCGCACCTTCGCCTACGCACGGCCGAACTTCGGCGGCTATGTGGAGAGCATGAACCTCGTGGTCCAGCTCGAGGAGCGCACCGAGGTGAACGAGGTGACCCTGCAGAGCACGGGGGCCACCGGTGGCGCCTGGTTCGCCTACATCGCCGACTCCCCCGAGGGCGCGAACGCCCAGGAGATCGGCAACGGCACCTTCGACCAGGACACCGTCTCCATCCCCGTGCCCTTCGAGGGCGCCGAGGCCGAGGCCGAGTACGTGATCGTCAGCCTCACCTCGCTGCCCCAGCTGGAGGGCACGACGTCGGACCTCCCGTTCGGCCTGCGCCTCGGCGAGATCGCCGTCCGCTGACCCCGCGCCCGGGCGACGGCGCGCCGGACCTTCCGGCCGCCGTCGCCGGACGTCGTCGCACCGCGGCCCCGGCACCGCGGAATACCCGCCCGTGGCTCCGCCGTTGTCCTGGAGGAGCGTCCACCACCCCGATCCACTGGAGGAACCCGTGGCCCCCACCGCCCAGGACCAGAGCGTCCACAACGTCGTGATCGTCGGATCCGGCCCCGCCGGATACACCGCGGCGATCTACACCGCCCGCGCCGAGCTCTCCCCGGTCCTGGTGGCCGGGGCGGTGACCGCGGGCGGCGAGCTGATGAACACCACCGAGGTGGAGAACTTCCCGGGCTTCCCGGAGGGTGTGCAGGGGCCCGAGCTGATGGCGAACCTCGAGGCCCAGGCCCGCCGGTTCAACACGGAGGTGGTCTACGACGACGTCGTGCAGGCCGACCTGACGTCGAACCCCAAGGTGCTCACGCTCGGCGACGGCACCCAGCTGCGCACCCACGCGGTCATCCTCACGACCGGCTCCGCCTACCGGAAGCTCGGCGTTCCCGGCGAGGAGCGCCTCTCCGGCCACGGCGTCAGCTGGTGCGCCACGTGCGACGGCTTCTTCTTCCGCGAGCAGGAGATCGCGGTCGTGGGCGGCGGCGACTCCGCCATGGAGGAGGCCCTGTTCCTCACGAAGTTCGCGTCCAAGGTGACCGTGCTGGTCCGCAAGGACGAGCTGCGCGCCTCCAAGGTGATGGCCCACCGGGCCATGGAGAACGAGAAGATCGAGTTCCGCTGGAACACCGAGGTCACGGAGGTGACGGGTGACGACAAGGTCAACACCCTCCGCCTGCGGGACACCCGCACCGGCGAGGCGTCCACGCTGGACGTGACCGGCCTGTTCGTCGCCATCGGCCAGGACCCGCGCACGGACCTGGTGCAGGGCCAGGTGGAGCTCACGGAGCACGGCACGATCCGCATCGACCATCCGTCCTCGCGGACCTCCCAGCCGGGCGTCTTCGCCGCCGGCGACGTCACGGACCACACCTACCGCCAGGCCATCACCGCCGCCGGCTCGGGCTGCGTGGCCGCCCAGGACGTGGAGCACTACCTCGCGACCGTGGCCGACGTGGAGGAGGCCGCGCCGGCCGGCCCGGAGTCGGACGCGGTTCCGGCATGAGCCACTGACTCATGACCCCTGACAGAGCGTCATGAGTCATGTCGATAACACCCCTGTCCACCCTCGTCAGACACAGAACGACCCCCAGGAGGCTGCCATGAGCACCATCACCGTCACCGACGCCGACTTCGACCAGAAGGTCCTCCAGTCCGAGCTGCCCGTCCTCGTGGACTTCTGGGCCGAGTGGTGCGGCCCGTGCCGCATGCTCGGGCCCGTCCTGGAGGACATGGCCGTGGAGCACGAGGGCAAGGCCGTGATCGCCAAGCTCAACGTGGATGAGAACCCGGCCATCGCCGCGCGCTACGGCGTCACCTCCATCCCGCTCGTCGTGGGCTTCCAGAACGGCGAGAAGGTCGTCGAGTCCGTGGGCGCCAAGCCCAAGGCCGCGCTGGAGAAGGAGTTCTCGGCCCTGCTCGGCTGAGCCCCTCCCCCACTCACCACGACGGCCCCGTCACCCGAGAGGGTGACGGGGCCGTCGTGCGTCGATCTTCAGGACCAGCGGCGGGTGCCCGTGGACGCCGTCCGCGGGAAGTCCGGATCAGGACTTCTTGCCCTTCCCCTTGCCGTCCTGACCGCCCTGGATGAGGTCCATGATGCGGTTCAGGTCCTCCACGGTGGTGAAGTCGATGGCGATGCGACCCTTGCGCGCGCCGAGGGTGATCTTCACGGCGGTGTCCAGGCGGCTGGTGAGCGCGGTGGCGTAGTGATCCAGGCGCTCGTGGCGGGCGTCGTCCGTGCTGCGCCGCGGCGTACGGCCCGGCCGGAGCCCGCCCTGCAGCTGCGCGACAGCCTCCTCCGTGGCCCGGACGGACAAGCCCTCCGACTGGATCCGCTGCGCCAGACGCTCCATGTCCGACGGGTCCGTGAGACCGAGCAGCGCGCGAGCATGACCGGCCGAGAGCGTGCCGGCGGCGACGCGGCGCTGCACGAGGGGCGGCAGCTTGAGCAGCCGCAGCGTGTTGGAGATCTGCGGACGGGAACGGCCGATGCGCTGGGAGAGCTCTTCCTGCGTGCAGGCGAAGTCCTCCATGAGCTGCTGGTAGGCGGCGGCCTCTTCGAGCGGGTTCAGCTGGGAGCGGTGCAGGTTCTCCAGCAGGGCGTCCCGCAGGAGGTCCTGGTCCGGAGTCTGGCGGACGATCGCCGGGATGGTGTCCAGGCCGGCCTTCTGGGTAGCGCGCCACCGGCGCTCGCCCATGATCAGCTCGTAGGGGGTGGGGCCGTCCACCTCGCGCACGACGATCGGCTGCAGGATGCCGACTTCGCGGATCGAGGTGACCAGTTCCGCCATGTGGTCCTCGTCGAACACCTCACGCGGCTGCCGGGGGTTGGGGTGGATGTCCCCCACCGGGATCTCCCGCAGGACCGCGATGTCCGCGGACACGGTCCCCTCGGTCGCGACGGGGTCCGCGGTCGAGTCCGCCGGTTCCTTCCTCGACGACGTCGCGGAGGTGGCACGCTTGCTGGGCGCCTTCACCGTCGGCATGGCCGGACGCCCCTTGGTTGGCCGCGCTGCGGGTGCATCCTCGGAGTCTGCGGAGAAGAACACGTCGACGGGACGCTGCGCGGGTCGCGAGGCACGCTTCGACGAGGTGGGCCCTGCCTTGGTGGCGGACGTGGCGTTCCTGCCAGCCGCAGCCGTTGATTTCCCGGCCTGTGTCGTTCGGCCCGCGGTCTTCCGCTGCGAGGCCGACGGGGCGCGCTCGTTGGACTCCCCTGGCGTCTCGGTCGTCGCGGTGCTGCGCGTCGATGTCGTGGTGGCCTCCGCTGCCGCGGCAGCCTTCGGGCCGCTCTTCACCGGCACCGCAGAGTCCTTCGGGGAGGTGGCCTCGGCGTTTTCTTCCGGGGCTTCTACAGTGCTCTGGATCAGGGCGCCGAGGCCTCGCCCCAGGCCTCCTCGACGGCTCGTCTTCAACGGGTCCTCCTGCAGTGAGTGGGTCTGGAATCAGTGTAGGTGAGCGGCCTGGTCTCGATGGTCCCGGGCGGCGGGAAGACACTTCTCAAGGTGCTCTGGCCCTGACCACCGGGGGCGCGCGAGGGCCTGACACGTGCAAGGGGCGCGGCGAGGTTCGGGCCTCGGTTCTGGGGTGAGACGTCCGTATTGGGCCCGGACGGCAGGATGTGGGCGCGCGGACAGCACCTGCCGCGAGCGTGAGTGTTTCACGTGGAACACTCAGAGTGGGGGCGCTTCGGAAGGGTGCCGCTGCAATCCTCAAGACCTCCTCGTGTTCCCTCTCGAGGTTCACTCGTTTCACATGAAACGCGAGCCCGCGTCGACGAGCGGACGGTATCAGAATCACGGCTGCTCGGTTTGTTTTCTATGTGCTCCCCGGCCGATCACCTCCCGTGCGGACGATACTCAGATTGCTGGTTACCCGCATGATGATGTGCCTCATCTTGTGTGAAATGCCGGACCAGCAACGAAGCACTCGTCTCACTCCCCCGCGGTGCGATGTGAACACTCGAATCACCGAGCGGATGAGCTCGGCTACTCGTCGCTTCGCCGTCAGTGCTTCCTCGCACTCGCGCAGCTGACGAATTGAACGTTGCTTCACCATCCGCGTTTCACGTGAAACACGGACGAATCTGTCATCCAAGTACGACATGAGTTCGGGTGGGCCACGTGCTCGCTCACCTGCGAGTCAGTGCCACATTCCTGCGCCATTCTCAGTCAGCTCGCTCCCGGCACGGAACGTGTGCTCCCTGGATTGCCCGAGGTGGGGACCTCGCGGCACGGCCCTTTGTCCCGGAGCTCGTTTCACGTGAAACGTATCGTTCGAAGATTCGACCGCGCGCTCATCCATGGAAGCTCGCCCACCAGCGGGTCGCACTCCGAGGCCGGCGTGCGCAGGGCCCTCTATATCTTGAGAGGTTCAGACTTGCCGCGTCGCTGATGGTACTGGCTCGATCTAGTGAGCCCCGATCACCGGTCGTTCAGTTTCACGTGAAACGGCTGGGAGGGAACGTCGGGTCGCGGGTCGCATGTCGGGGCAGCGAGCATCCACTTCCGCCTTTGACAGTACTGCTCGATGTGGTCGCCGATGTCACGGGCGGCAGTACAGTGACGCGGCGGGCGCTCCACCCCACCCACTGACTCCATCCGTCCTGTCAGCTGGGGCCGCCCATCAAAGTTTCAGGACCGCCTCGTGTGGAAAGTGTGTCTTCAATGCCTCCATCCGCGTACAGCTGCGGTCAGGGATCGACGCTAGGTGAGCGCGGAACCACCGTGTTTCACGTGAAACCCCCGGCGACCGGGCGATTACTCGACGCCCTGGTTCCCACGTCGCTGCAAGACAGAACCACACGGCCCGCCCCATCCCGCACGGAGCCGCCGCGGGCTCCCCGGGGGGCCTCCACCGCAGTCACCATTCACACGCCGTCCCCGTGCCCAGTCGTCAGACGCAACAGGAGACTGAGCAGGGCTCATCAGCACCGCAGAGGCATCTACGGCCGCACACCCTAGACGTCCACTGTCCACAGATCTTGTCCACATATCAACATCGACGATAGCCGCTAACCACTGCTGACTCCGCAAAGTGCCAGCTCACATGCTTGTCTCTGTATACATTGGGGGCGTGCGGCCGCCCCTCTTTGCCGGAGTCTCTCCTACTCCGTACACAGGAATGCACAGTAGAACTGTCCTTCTGGCGCCGCCGTTCGGCCCCTCCAACTCAGACGAATCACAGCAGCCCACCATAGCCGCTGACGTCTGCTCTCGCACACGCTGACGGCAGACCGTCCGCGCGCCTCGCGGCGACACGATGGCCCGTGCTCCGCTCTGGCCCCGATTCCCTGCACGTCACCGACGGCGAGGAGGTCTGACCGTGGGGGAGAGGGGGCACCCAGTCACAGCACCCGGCCTGCTCGCTGGCTGCATCCTCGAGGCTGCAGCGCACCCGGGTGAAGGAGGAGGGACGGACCATACCCTGCACGGCCGCGCCCGGCGGCCAGGACGTTCCCCACGCGTCGCGCAGCCCTCGCGCAGCCCTCGCGGAGCACTTCAACGCAGCGTGCACCGCCGGCCCTCACAGCCGCCGTCTCCGCCCCGCCGCCATGGCGTTCACCCCGTGAGTTCGTGCGTCGCCGCCCGCGGCTGCACCCAGGCCTCGCGACAGGTGCGCCTGGCCAGCGGCGGAGGGGCCGGCCCAGCGGAAGAGAGGGGAGCGTGTCAGGCGGAAGCGGTACACCACGGGCACCCCTCCCCATCGTCCCGCCGCGGCGGCACCACGCTCGCACCCTCGGAGAAGGTCGTTTCACGTGAAACACTAACTTCCAATATGCCCAGCGTTTCCGCTTGTCTTTTCACTCCCCATCTTCCGGGCCACGCTCACTCACGACGAAGCCCGCCGGAGAATCGCTCCCCCGGCGGGCTTCGTCGTCGTCAGCAGCGCCATCCGGCGACCGCAGCAGCGGGTCGCCTGCGCTTCAGCCCTTCACGGCCGGGGCACCGCGGCTGGCGATCTCTGCAGCCGCCTCCCGGTACGCCACGGCGCCGGCCGAGGCCGGGTCGTAGGTCAGCACCGTCTGCTGATAGCTGGGGGCCTCGGAGATGCGGACGTTGCGGGGAATCGCGGTGTTCAGCAGCTGCTCCGGGAAGTGCGTCCGGACCTCCTCCGCCACCTGCACGGCGAGGTTGGTCCGCGCGTCGAACATCGTCAGCAGGATGGTGCTCACCTGGAGGCGCGGGTTCAGGTGTTTCTGGATCATCTGCACGTTCTTGAGCAGCTGCGAGAGGCCCTCGAGGGCGTAGTACTCGGCCTGGATCGGGATGAGCACCTCCTCGGCCGCCACGAACGCGTTGACCGTCAGCAGGCCCAGGGACGGCGGGCAGTCGATGAACACGTAGTCCAGCCGCTCCTGCCCGACCTCCTCGCGCCAGGCGGTGTACGCCTCGAGAGCCCGCGACAGTCGCTGTTCGCGGGCCACCAGGGAGACCAGCTCGATCTCGGCACCGGCCAGGTCGATGGTCGCGGGCACCACCTGAAGGCCATCTACGTCCGGGGCGTCCTGCACCACGTCCTGGATCTCCATCTCGCCCAGGAGCATGTCGTACACGGAGGCCACGTCTCCGGTGTGGGGGATGTTCAGCGCGGTGGACGCATTGCCCTGCGGGTCGATGTCCACCACCATCACCCGCATGCCCGCGCGGGCGAGGGCCGCGGCCAGGTTGACCGTCGTCGTCGTCTTGCCGACGCCGCCCTTCTGGTTGGACGTCGTGAACACGCGGGTGCGGTCGGGGCGCGTCAGACGGCGACGCTGGAGCCGCGCGGGCTCCTCGGCGTCGGCGCCGCCCTTCTCGGCGGTCCGGCCGGTCCACTTCTGGCGCAGGGCCCTCCAGGCCCCACCCCGGCTCTCCTGCTCCTGCGCCATGCGGCTCTACCTCCTGGGTCGCGGGTGTGCGGATCTGCTGCCGCCCGGCCCGTCCCGTCCCGGTGGGGGAGGGGTCAGCGGGGACGCGCGCTGACGCGCACGACGGTGGTGGTCTCGGGCAGCAGGCCCTCGCCCACCGTGAGGATCTCGGGCTCGGCACCACCATACTTGCGCAGGACCTTGCGGGCGGCGGCGATCTCGTCGGCCGCGGAGCGGCCCTTGATGGCCAGCAGCTCCCCGGCGCCCTGCAGCATCGGCATGGCCAGCGGCACGAGGGTCTTCAGCGCGGACACGGCGCGGGCGGTCACGACGTCGACGTCGAGGTTCCCGGAGACCTGCTCGGCACGGCCGCGGATCACGTCCACGTTCTCCAGGCCGAGGTCGGCGACCACCCTGTCCAGCCACTCCACGCGCCGCTCGAGCGGCTCGATGAGCAGGAACTGGCAGTCGGGGCGCGCGAGCGCGAGGCACAGGCCGGGCAGGCCCGCGCCGGAGCCGACGTCGGCCACGAGCGCGCCCTGCGGGAGGAGCTCCTCGACCACGGCGCAGTTCAGGACGTGGCGCTCCCAGAGACGGGGTGCCTCGCGCGGGCCGATCAGGCCCCACTCGATGCCGGTGTCCGCCAGGTGGGCCACGTATGCCTCGGCCCGGGGGAGGGCCTCGCCGAACAGCTCGACGGCGGCCGGCCGCAGCGCGTCGGTCAGCGGCGGCGCCGGCTGCCCCACGGGCGCGGGGCGGTCGCCCCGGTCCTGCGGATCCAGCCCGGGGCGCCGCTCGTAGGCCGAGCCCCGCTCAGTCATCGGCGGAGATGACCACGTGCCGGCGGGCGCCCTCGCCCTCCGACTCGGAGGTCAGGCCGGCGTCCGCGACGACGTCGTGGACGATCTTGCGCTCGTACGCGCCCATGGGCTCGAGGTGCACGGGACCCTCGCCGGCGCGGACGCGCTCGACGGCCGCCTGGGCGGCGGTGCGCAGGGCGACGTTGCGGCGCTCCCGGTGCCCGCAGACGTCCAGGATCAGCCGGGAGCGGTGCCCCGTGGCGGCGAGCACGGCCAGCCGGACGAGCTCCTGCAGGGCCTCCAGGGTGCGGCCGTCGGGGCCGACGAGGCCGTCCAGGCGCTCATCGTGGTCCTCGGAGACGACGGACACGTACGTGCGCCCGTCGCGGACCTCGATGTCGATGTCCCCGTCCAGGTCCGCGATGTCGAGCAGCTCCTCGACGTAGTCCGCGGCGACGTCGCCCTCCTCCTCGAGGCGGCGCACCGCCTCCGAGACGGCGGCACCGTCCTGCTCCGCGACGCGAGAGCCCTGGCCCACGGGGGTCTCGACGACGGCGTCCTCGGCCTCGGGGGCCGGGGTCACGTTCTCGGCGGACATGCTCACTTCCTCCTGCGGTTCTTGCGCTGGGGCTGGACGCGCTGACCCGACTGGCGGACGACCTCACCGTTCAGCACGGCACCGCCGCGGCCCGCCTGGGTGTGCGCGGACGAGGGCGTGGCCTCGGCGTTCGACACCTTCTGGCCCACGGGGGGCAGGCCCTTGGCGGCGCGGCGCTCGTTGAGCTCCTTCTCGGCGAGGGAGCCCGGGGTCGGGTTGTTGCGGATGATCCACCACTGCTGGCCGACGGCCCAGAAGTTGGAGTAGGTCCAGTACAGGAGCACGCCGATCGGGAAGTTGATGCCGCCGATGCCGAAGATCAGGGGCATGGCGTAGAGCATGATCTGCTGCGTCTGCATCATGGGCCCGGAGAGGGCCTGCTGCGTCATGTTCTTCGTCATGAGCATCTTCTGCATGAAGAACATCGAGCCCGACATGAGCAGGATCAGCACGATCGCCGTGACGATCACGGGCCCGCTGCCCGGCGCGCCGAGCGAGTTCATGAAGGTGTCCGACATGCGGGCGCCGAAGATCGTGGAGCCCTCGAAGGAGCGGATCTGGTCCGCGGACAGGGCGTCCATGGCCTCGCCGCGCTCCGCCGCGCCGCGGGCGCCGATCAGCACCTGGTAGAGCGCGAAGAAGAACGGCATCTGGATCAGCAGCGGCAGGCAGGCGGCGAACGGGTTCGCCTTGTGCTCCTTCATGAGCGCCTGCTGCTCCATGGCCATGGCCTGGCGGGAGAGCTGGTCCTTCTTGCCCTTGTACTTGGCCTGCAGCTTCTGCAGCTCGGGCTGGATGGCCTGCATGGCGCGCTGCGCCTTGATCTGCTTGACGAACAGCGGGATCAGCAGGGTGCGGATGAGCACCACCAGCAGGAGGATGGACAGGGCCCACGTCCAGCCGGAGTCCGCGGGCAGGCCCGCAAACTCCAGGATGCTGTGGAACGCCCCGAGCAGCCAGGACATCAGCCAGCGGAACGGGGAGAGGATGGCTTCGAACATGGGGGTCAATCCTCCTGCGGGAGATCAGGTGGGATGGGAGGGTGGTTCAGGGTGAGGATGCGCGGCTGCCGGCCCGGCGGCCAGCGTCGGTGCCCGGGCGGGACCGGGTCCACGCCGCCGTCGTTCCAGGGATGGCACCGGCCGATGCGCCGCGCGGCGAGCCACGACCCCTTGACCGCGCCGTGCACGTGCACGGCCTCCAGCCCGTAGGCGGAGCAGCTGGGGAAGAACCGGCACACGGGTCCGTACAGCGGGGAGACCACGGCCCGATAGACCGTGAGCAGGCCGGCCAGCAGGGCGGACGGCAGCGCGCGCAGCGGCCCCCACTCACGGGAGGGCTCGAGCACGACGAAGGGCGAGGGCGTGACGGTCATCTACGCGGGCTCCGAGGCGGCGGGCAGATGCGGCTTCAGGGCCTTGCCGAGCGCGCCGACGGTCTCGCGGCGCAGCAGCGCGTAGTCCGCCTCGGCGGCGGCCGGCAGCGCGCGGACCTGCACCAGAACCGGCAGGTCGCGCAGCGGGGGCAGGCGCATCTGATCCGCGACGACGGCGCGCAGCCGCCGCTTCACCCGGTTGCGGGTCACCGCGTTCCCCACGGCCTTGGACACGACGAACCCGGCCCGCGGCCGAGGGGCGCTCGGCGACGTGGACCGGGTCTGATCGGGGTCCGTGGCGACGCTCACCACGACGGTGCGCCGACCCGCGCGGGTGCCGGTGCGACCGAGGTGACGGAACTCCGCGGGCGTGCGGACGCGACGGTCACGGGGCAGCACGGGGCGCGCCGTCCCTGGACCGAGGTCCTCAGGCGGACAGCTCGGCGCGGTTCTTGCCGCGGCGAGCGGACAGGATGGCGCGGCCGGCGCGGGTGCGCATGCGGGCACGGAAGCCGTGCTTGCGGGCACGACGGCGGTTGTTGGGCTGGAACGTGCGCTTGGTCACTGTGATCTCTCCACGACGTGTTGTGTGCCTTCGACCGTCGACCTGAGCAGGTGGACCAGGGGGAAGGACCGGTGAGGCTCTGACATGAAATCCCCGGCGGGCACGATCAACCGACACCCGGGGGACCAGACAACTCTAGTGGCCGGGGTACGCAGGGGTCAAACGGGTGCGCGCGGATCCCGGACGCCCGTGGGCGCCCGGGACGGTCGTCCACAGGATGATAGGGGTTGTCCACCGTCTGTGCACAACCCTGTGGACAACCGTTAGACTCCGAGCACCGTCGTCCGTCTCGCGCAGCCGCCCCCGTCCTCGGGGACGTCTGCCCCAGGAAAGGAAGCCTCCGTGGTGGCAGACCAGGCCGTGCTCAGCTCGTGGCGCTCCGTCGTGGGCTCCCTCGAGGACGACGCGCGGGTCAGCGCCCGCCTCATGGGCTTCGTCTACCTGGCCCAGCCGCAGGGCCTCATCGGCAACACGCTCCTGCTGGCCGTGCCGAACGAGACCACCCGCGAGACGCTCCAGGGCACCCAGGTGGCCGACGCCCTCACGGACGCCCTGACCAAGGAGTTCCGCGAGGAGATCCTGCTGGCCATCTCGATCGACGCGAACCTGCAGCCGCCGCGGACCCCCTCGTCCGAGGCCCGCCGCTCCTCCCTCGCGGGCGGACCGGCCGCCGCCGCGGTGCCGGACGTCGAGCTGCCCCCGGCCGCGACCGCCGCCACCTCCCGCCGCGCCGTCGCCGAGGAGCTGCCGGGCTTCCGCATCGAGCCGCCGGCCGACGTCGCGCCCGCTGCGACCGCGGCCCCGAGCGGGAACGGCAAGCCGACCCCCGCGCCGCCGTCGACGTCCGCGGAGACCAGCCGCCTCAACGACCGCTACCACTTCGAGACGTTCGTGATCGGCTCGTCCAACCGGTTCGCGCACGCCGCCGCGAACGCGGTGGCCGAGGCGCCGGCGAAGGCGTACAACCCGCTGTTCATCTACGGCGAGTCCGGCCTGGGCAAGACGCACCTGCTGCACGCGATCGGGCACTACGCCCGTCGCCTCTACCCGGGCCTGCGGGTGCGGTACGTGAACTCGGAGGAGTTCACCAACGACTTCATCAACTCCATCCGCCACGACGAGGGCGCCTCGTTCAAGCAGGTCTACCGCAACGTGGACATCCTGCTGATCGACGACATCCAGTTCCTGGCGGACAAGGAGGCGACGGTCGAGGAGTTCTTCCACACCTTCAACACGCTCTACAACAACAACAAGCAGGTGGTCATCACCTCGGACCTGCCGCCCAAGCAGCTCTCCGGGTTCGAGGACCGGCTGCGCTCCCGCTTCGAGTGGGGGCTGATCACGGACATCCAGCCGCCGGACCTCGAGACGCGCATCGCGATCCTCCGGAAGAAGGCGGAGGCCGAGGGGCTCGTGGCCCCGCCAGAGGCGCTGGAGTACATCGCCTCGCGCATCTCCACGAACATCCGCGAGCTCGAGGGCGCGCTGATCCGCGTGACCGCGTTCGCCTCGCTCAACCGGCAGACCGTGGACATCGAGCTGGCCGAGCATGTGCTCAAGGACCTGATCACGGACGAGACGGCACACGAGATCACGCCGGAGCTGATCCTGCACGCCACGGGGGAGTACTTCAATCTCACCCTCGAGGAGCTGACCAGCAAGTCCCGCACCCGCACGCTGGTGACGGCGCGGCAGATCGCCATGTACCTGCTGCGCGAGCTGACCGAGATGTCCCTGCCCAAGATCGGTCAGGTCCTGGGCGGCCGCGACCACACCACCGTCATCCACGCGGACCGCAAGATCCGCGAGCTGATGGCCGAGCGGCGGACGATCTACAACCAGGTCACCGAGCTCACCAACGAGATCAAGCGGAAACAGCGCGGCGCCTGAGCCACCCACTGCCCCCCCTCGAGTCCCGGTTCGAACCTTCGACCGGGACTCGAGTCTTCCTCCACATTGTCCACCGGTGTGGACAACTCTGTGGAGAACCCCCGCCGCTGTGGACAACCTCCGCCCCTGTGGATGGCGGAATCAGGCCGCTCACGCCGCGTCCACACCCCTGGGGACGACGACGGTGCACAGGCTGGTGAATCACACGGATGTCATTCGCTTGC
Organism: Micrococcus sp. CS26; assembly: GCF_055522295.1. NCBI lineage: Bacteria > Bacillati > Actinomycetota > Actinomycetes > Micrococcales > Micrococcaceae > Micrococcus > Micrococcus sp. CS26. Next base: position 11,022 of record NZ_JBVFVY010000021.1, on the reverse strand, counting down.
CCACACGTATCCACAGGTCTCCACAGCCGAAAACCGCATGATCTCGCGGGTTTCGACGGGTGTGGATGTGCCCTGTGGACAGTAATGTGGACAACTGGGGGGTGGATCCGGGGATGAGTCTGGACAACTCCGGTCGGGCCTGTGCAGAGCGGGGGGAGGGCCTCCGGGGCTCGTCCACACCGGATGCACACCCCGAACGAGCGGGCGTCCACACGGTTCCCCCAACCGGATCCGCATGGTGCCGCGGCAGAACGGCGTTCTCCACAGGATCCACACCCGCTATCACTCCTTCTGATCCCTCTGGAGAGATCCCGCCAAGCAACATCAACTCCGCCGTCCCGCACCGAGCTGAGCGCCTCGACGGCCCGGGCTGCGCCCGGGCGCCCGAGATCCGTGGAATCACACCGCTGTCATTCGTCGGCGACCTGACACCCGCCGCGCGGACCGCCTATGCTGAGGCCCGCGTGTCGCCGTTCCCCCCGGGCCCGCAACCCCCGTCATCACCCCCAGAGAGGCAGTGCAGCTCGTGAAGTTCACCGTCGAACGCGACATCCTCACCGACGCCGTCTCCTGGGCTGCCCGCTCCCTGTCCCCGCGCCCGCCGGTGCCGGTGCTCTCGGGCCTGCTGATCACGGCCGAGGCCGGCGTCGTGTCCATCGCGAGCTTCGACTACGAGACCTCCGCGCGCCTGGAGATCGAGGCCGACGTCGAGACCGCGGGCCAGGTGCTCGTCTCCGGCCGCCTGCTGAACGACATCGTCCGCTCCCTGCCGCAGGCCCAGGTCACGGTGGAGCTCGACGGCGGCAAGGTGCTCGTCACCTGCCGCTCCTCCCGCTTCGCCCTGGCCACGATGCCCGTGGGCGACTACCCGGCCCTGCCCGAGCTGCCGGCCCCCGCGGGCACCGTGGACGGGGCCGCGTTCGCCCACGCCGTCGCCCAGGTCACCGTCGCCGCCTCCAAGGACGACACCCTGCCGATCCTCACCGCCGTGAAGGTGGAGATCGAGGGCGACACCATGACCTTCCTGGCCACGGACCGCTACCGGCTGGCCATGAAGGAGATCCGCTGGACCCCGGCGGACCCGTCCCTCTCGACGTCGCTGCTCATCAAGGCGCGCACGCTCACCGAGGTCGCCAAGTCCCTCGGCTCCGGCGGCGACCTGGAGATCCTGCTCGGTCAGACCGCCGACCTCGTGGGCTTCGCCTCCGGCGGCCGTCGCACCACCTCCGTGCTCGTGGACGGCGAGTACCCCAAGATCCGCTCGCTCTTCCCCGAGTCCAGCCCCATCCAGGCCGTGGTGGACACCGCCGCCCTGGTCGAGGCGTCCCGCCGCGTGGCCCTCGTCGCCGAGCGCAACACCGCCCTGCGCATGGTGTTCACGGACGGCCAGGTCACCCTGGACGCCGGCACCGGCGACGACGCGAGCGCCAACGAGTCCGTGCCGTGCACGCTCGAGGGCGAGGACATCACCGTGGCGTTCAACCCGTCCTACCTCTCCGAGGGCCTGGCCGTGGTGGACCAGCCGCAGGTGCGCTTCGCGTTCACGTCCGCGCCCAAGCCCGCCCTGCTCACCGGCGTGAACCAGGAGGACGGCGTCGTCTCCGACTACCGCTACCTCGTGATGCCGGTGCGCATCGCCTGACGCAGGGGGCTGGACGCTCCCGTGTACCTGTCCCACCTCACCGTCGCGAACTTCCGGTCCTACCGCTGGGCCGATCTGGAGCTGACGCCGGGGTCCACGGTGCTGCTCGGGGCCAACGGGGTGGGCAAGACCAACCTCGTGGAGGCGATCGGCTACCTCGGCGCCCAGCAGTCGCACCGGGTCAGCTCGGACGCGCAGCTCGTGCGCTTCGGCCGGGACCGGGCCCGGATCGCCGGACGCGTGCACCGCGGGTCCCGCACCGTCGCCCTCGAGCTGGAGATCCTGCCGGGCCGGTCCAACCGGGTGGCCATCAACCGCGGCGCCCCCGTGCGGGCGAAGGAGGGCCTCGGGATCCTGCGCACCGTGGTCTTCGCTCCGGAGGACCTGAGCCTCGTGACGGGGGAGCCGGGCGGCCGCCGTCGTCTCCTCGACCAGCTCATGGTGCAGCTGCGTCCGGCCCTCGGCGAGGCCGCCGCCGACTACGAACGCGTGCTGCGCCAGCGCAACGCCCTGCTCAAGTCGAGCCGCGGCTCTCGCCGCTGGGGCCCCGAGGAGGACGCGACCCTCGCCGTCTGGGACGAGCACCTCTGCGCCGCCGGCGCCCGCCTGCTCCACGGCCGCCTGCACGTGCTGCGCCTGCTGGCCCGCCCCCTCCAGGAGATGTATGCGGCGTTGACCAACGGCTCCAAGGCGGCGGCCTACGCCTACGAGTCCACCGTCCCGCTGGCCCGCGGCACCCACGCGGAGGTCCCGGCCGTGGCGGACCTGGCCGCGGACATGCGCCGGACGCTCGAGGCCCAGCGGGAGGAGGAGCGGGCGCGGGCGCTCACCCTGGTGGGCCCGCACCGGGACGAGCTCGCCCTCTTCCTGGGCCCGGCGCCCGCGCGCGGCTACGCCTCCCACGGGGAGACGTGGTCGCTGGCGCTCGCCCTGCGCATGGCGGCCTACGACGTGCTCGTGGCGGACGACCCGGACCCCGACGCCCGCCCCGTCCTGATCCTGGACGACGTGTTCGCGGAGCTCGACGCCGCCCGTCGCCGCCGCCTCGCCGCGCTCGTGCACCGGGCCGAGCAGGTGATCGTCACGGCCGCCGCGCTCGAGGACGTCCCCGAGGAGCTCACGGCCCACCGCGTGCTCATCCGCCAGGACGCGGAGGGCTCCGAGGCCGTGGCCGCCGCGGCCCCCGTGGAGGGTGACATCCGCGAGCCCCGGCGCGAGGGCGGCGCCGATGGCTGAGACCCCCGCCCCGTTCGAGCCGGACCGGCCGGACCTGGCGCTCGTGCAACTGCGTCGGGTCCGCGAGGCCGCCCGGGAGCGGGGCGAGGCGCCGCTGCGGGCGCGGGGGACGGGCGCGGGCCTGGCCGGGGCCATGGCGGGCACGCCGTCGGCCGGCCGGGAGCGGCAGGACCGTCGGCGGCCGTTCGGGGGTGCGGACCGGGACCCGGCCACGGTGTCCACCGTGTTCGGCCGGCTCATCCGCGACCGCGGCTGGTCCACCCCCGTGGCGGTCGGCTCCGTGCTCACCCGCTGGGCCGAGCTGGTGGGGCCGGAGATCGCGCTGCACTGCCGCCCGGAGAGCTTCGAGGACTCCGTGGTGCGGGTCCGGACGAGCTCCACCGCGTGGGCCACGCAGCTGCGCCTGATGAGCCCCGTGCTCCTGCAGCGCTTCGACGAGGCGCTCGGGCCCGGCGTCGTGACCCGCATCGAGGTGGCGGGGCCGCAGGCCCCGAGCTGGCGCAAGGGGCCGCGCACCGTGCGCGGCGGCCGCGGGCCGCGCGACACCTACGGCTGAGTCCCGGGCTGCCCCCCGCGGCGCACGACGGCGTCCCGGACGCGGCGAGGCCATGGGCGCCGCTCTGGCGCGCTCACAGGGTCGGTGACGGCCCGGGAGGCATGGGCGGTCTCCTGCGCACGTCCTGAGCCGTGTCCCTGGCCGCTGAGCGGGTGTTCTCCCGCGGCGGACCCCCGTCGATGCGGGCCCTCGGGGTGCCAGGCGGTACACTGGGACCAGTGAAAGGGGGCCGGCCGTCGTCCGTCCCCCGCCCCCGTGGATCTGCGGGAGCGTGTCGCGTGCCGGTTATGTCCGGGCGGCGGGGCGCGCCTGCGCGCGGGTCGACCCTGCCGCCGACGTCCGAGGAAGTGAGCCACCCGTGGTTGACGCCATGCCCGAGAACCCCGCGGAGGAGCCGACCGCCGCGTCGGCCGCGCCGAACCCGGAGGCCGTGCCGGACGCCGTCGGGCAGCCCGAGGCCCCGGTGAAGGACCGGAAGGTGCCCGGTGAGTACGGCGCCAGCGCCATCACCGTGCTCGAGGGCCTCGAGGCCGTCCGCAAGCGCCCCGGCATGTACATCGGCTCCACCGGGCCGCGGGGCCTGCATCACCTCGTGTACGAGGTCGTGGACAACTCCGTGGACGAGGCGCTGGCCGGCTACGCCACCGGCATCGACGTCACACTGCAGGCCGACGGCGGCGTGCGCGTGGCGGACGACGGCCGCGGCATCCCCGTGGACCTGCACCCCACCGAGGGGAGGCCGACCGTCGAGGTCGTCATGACGATCCTGCACGCCGGCGGCAAGTTCGGCGGTGGCGGCTACGCCGTCTCGGGCGGCCTGCACGGCGTAGGCATCTCCGTGGTCAACGCGCTCTCCCGCCGCGTGGACACCGAGGTCCGCCGTCAGGGGCACGTGTGGCACCTGTCCTTCGCGGACGGCGGCGTGCCCCAGGGCGAGCTGGTGAAGGGGGAGGCCACGGACGCCACGGGCACCGTGCAGACGTTCTACCCGGACCCGGAGATCTTCGACTCGATCGAGTTCGACTACGAGACCCTGCGTGCCCGCTTCCAGCAGATGGCCTTCCTCAACAGGGGCCTGCGCATCACCCTCACGGACGAGCGCGTCCAGGAGTCCAACGAGGTCGTCGACGACGAGATCGCGGGCGAGGGCGCCGCCGGTGAGGACGTCGCGGAGAACGGCCTGGCGGAGGACGCGGAGCAGGAGCCCCAGCGCCGCTCCGTCACCTACCTGTACGAGAACGGCCTGCTCGACTACGTCCAGCACCTCAACTCCGCCAAGAAGGTCGAGTACGTCCACGACGACGTCATCGCCTTCGAGGCCGAGGACGTCTCGGACGGCCGCTCCATGGCCGTCGAGGTGGCCATGCAGTGGACCTCCGCCTACTCGGAGTCCGTGCACACCTACGCGAACACGATCAACACCCACGAGGGCGGCACCCACGAGGAGGGCTTCCGCGCCGCGCTGACCTCCCTGGTCAACCGCTACGCGCGGGAGAAGGAGATCCTCAAGCCCAAGGAGGACAACCTCACGGGCGAGGACATCCGCGAGGGCCTGACCGCCGTGATCTCCGTGAAGCTCTCCGAGCCGCAGTTCGAGGGCCAGACCAAGACCAAGCTCGGCAACTCCGAGGCCCGCGGGTTCGTGTCCAAGGCGGTCACGGACCACCTCGGCGACTGGTTCGAGCGCAATCCGGGCCCGGCCAAGGAGATCATCCGCAAGGCCATCATGGCCTCGCACGCCCGCCTGGCCGCCCGCAAGGCCCGGGACAACGCGCGCCGCAAGTCCCCGCTGGAGTCCTTCGGCATGCCCGGCAAGCTGGCCGACTGCTCCTCGAAGGACCCCGAGCGCTGCGAGGTGTACATCGTGGAGGGCGACTCCGCCGGCGGCTCGGCCAAGCAGGGCCGCAACCCGGAGACGCAGGCCATCCTGCCGCTGCGCGGCAAGATCCTGAACGTGGAGCGCGCCCGCCTGGACAAGGCCCTCGGCAACGCCGAGATCCAGTCGATGATCACGGCGTTCGGCACCAACATCGGCGAGGAGTTCGACATCTCCAAGCTGCGGTACCACAAGATCGTGCTCATGGCGGATGCGGACGTGGACGGCCAGCACATCACCACGCTGCTGCTGACCGTGCTGTTCCGGTACATGCGCCCGCTCATCGAGGCCGGCCACGTGTTCCTCGCGCAGCCGCCGCTGTACCGCATCAAGTGGTCCAACGCCCCGCACGACTACGTGTTCTCCGACGAGGAGCGCGACGCCGCCGTCGAGGCCGGCCTGGCCAAGGGCTGGCGCTACCCCAAGGACAACGGCGTGCAGCGCTACAAGGGCCTGGGCGAGATGAACTACCAGGAGCTCTGGGACACCACCATGGATCCGGAGCACCGCACCCTGCTGCAGGTGACCATGGAGGACGCCGCCGCCGCGGACGCCGTCTTCTCCATGCTCATGGGCGAGGACGTGGAGTCCCGCCGCACCTTCATCCAGCAGAACGCCAAGGACATCCGCTTCCTGGACGTCTGAGCCGGACCCGCAGACCTGCCTGAGCCGACCACCCTCCCCGCCGTCGCGGGGAGCACGAGAGGACCCGCGTGAGCGACGAGACCACCCCCCAGACCCCGGACGAGCCCGTCGAGGGCGCCCCGACCCCGCAGCCCCCGCAGACCGGCCTGGACATCGAGGTCGAGCACTACGTGCTCCCCGAGGGCGCCGCCGACAAGGTCGAGCCCGTCGACCTCGAGTCGGAGATGAAGCGCTCGTACCTGGACTACGCGATGGCCGTGATCGTCGGCCGCGCGCTGCCGGACGTGCGCGACGGCCTCAAGCCCGTGCACCGTCGCGTGCTCTACGCGATGTACGACGGCGGCTACCGCCCGGACCGCGCGTTCAACAAGTCCGCCCGCGTGGTGGGCGACGTGATGGGCAACTACCACCCGCACGGCGACACCGCGATCTACGACGCCCTCGTGCGCCTCATCCAGGACTGGGTCCAGCGCTACCCTCTGGCGCTCGGCCAGGGCAACTTCGGCTCCCCGGGCAACGATGGGGCGGCCGCCCAGCGCTACACCGAGACCAAGATGGCCCCGCTGGCCATGGAGATGGTCCGGGACATCGACGAGGACACCGTCGACATGCAGGACAACTACGACGGCAAGCAGCAGGAGCCCGTCGTCCTGCCCGCCCGGTACCCGAACCTGCTGGTCAACGGCTCCTCGGGCATCGCCGTCGGCATGGCCACGAACATCCCGCCGCACAACATGCGCGAGGTGGCCGCGGGTGTGCAGTGGTACCTCGAGCACCCCGAGGCCACCCGCGAGGAGCTGCTCGAGGCGCTCCTGGCCCGCGTGCACGGCCCCGACTTCCCCACGGGCGCGCAGATCCTGGGCCGCAAGGGCATCGAGGAGGTCTACCGGACCGGCCGCGGCCCCATCACCATGCGCGCTGTGGTCAACGTGGAGGAGATCCAGGGCCGCACGTGCCTCGTGGTCACCGAGCTGCCCTACATGACCAACCCGGACAACCTCGCCGCGAAGATCGCGGAGATGGTGCGGGACGGCAAGATCAACGGCATCGCGGACATGCGCGACGAGACCTCCGGCCGCACCGGCCAGCGCCTGGTGATCGTGCTCAAGCGCGACGCCGTCGCCAAGGTGGTGCTGAACAACCTCTACAAGCACACCGAGCTGCAGTCGAACTTCTCGGCCAACATGCTCGCGCTCGTGGACGGCGTGCCGCGCACCCTGTCCCTGGACGGCTTCGTGCACCACTGGGTGAAGCACCAGATCGACGTGATCGTGCGCCGCACCGCGTTCCGCAAGCGCAAGGCCGAGGAGCGCGCGCACATCCTGCGCGGCCTGCTCAAGGCCCTGGACATGCTGGACGAGGTCATCGCGACCATCCGCCGCTCGGCCTCGGCGGACGTGGCCCGCGAGGCCCTCAAGGAGCTCCTGGACATCGACGACGTCCAGGCCCAGGCCATCCTGCAGATGCAGCTGCGCCAGCTCGCCGCCCTGGAGTCCCGGAAGATCCAGGACGAGTACGACGACCTCATGGCGAAGATCGCCGAGTACAACCGGATCCTGGAGTCCCCGCAGCGTCAGCGCGAGGTCATCTCCGAGGAGCTCGCCGAGATCGTGGCCAAGCACGGCGATGACCGCCGCACCGAGATCATGGCCGGCTTCGACGGGGACATGTCCATCGAGGACCTGATCCCCGAGGAGGAGATGGTCGTCTCCATCACCCGCGGCGGCTACGTCAAGCGCACCCGGATCGACCAGTACCGGTCCCAGGCGCGCGGCGGCAAGGGCGTGCGCGGGGCGACGCTGCGCGGCGACGACGTCGTCGAGCACTTCCTCACCGTGTCCACGCACCACTGGCTGCTGTTCTTCACGAACTTCGGCCGCGTGTACCGCATCAAGACGTACGAGCTGCTCGAGGCCGGCCGCGACGCGAAGGGCCAGCACGTGGCCAACCTGCTCGCGTTCCAGCCGGACGAGCGGATCGCCCAGATCCAGCCGCTCGTGGACTACGGCCGGGCCCCGTACCTCGTGCTCGCCACGCGCGGCGGCCTCGTGAAGAAGACGCCGCTGCTGGACTACGACACGAACCGCACCGCCGGCCTGATCGCCATCAAGCTGCGTGAGGGGGACGAGCTGGTCTCGGCCCGCGTGGTCTCGCCCGACGACGACCTCATCCTGATCTCGCACAAGGGCCAGTCCCTGCGGTTCACCGCCACGGACGAGGCGCTGCGTCCCATGGGCCGTGCGACCTCGGGCGTGACGGGCATGAAGTTCCGCGACGACGACTCCCTGCTGACCATGGACGTGGTGGAGGAGGACGGCTACGTCTTCACCGTCACGGACGGCGGCTTCGCCAAGCGCACCCACGTGGACGAGTACCGCCTGCAGAACCGCGGCGGCCTCGGCATCAAGGTCGCCAAGCTCGTGGACGACCGCGGCGAGCTCGCCGGCGGTCTCGTGGTGCGCGAGGACCAGGAGGTCCTCGTGGTGATGGCCTCGGGCAAGGTGGTGCGCTCCTCCGTCGCCGGCGTGCCGGCCAAGGGCCGCGACACGATGGGCGTGATCTTCGCCAAGCCGGACAAGCGGGACCGGATCGTCGCCGTCACCCTGAACAATGAGCAGGAGATGGAGGCGAAGGCGGACGCCGAGGCCGAGGCGGGGCCGGATGTACCCTTGGACGCAGACATCGACCCGACCGACCCCGTAGCCGCACCGGAGGACGCCCTGACGCAGGACGCCGGTGAGGGTGCAGACGGAGGAGAGCAGTGAGCACGTCCGCGTCGTCGCGTCCCGGCCAGGGGCGGAGCACCGGGAAGGCCGCCGAGCCGCGGTCCGGCCGCCCGGTGCGCAAGGCCAGCGGGTCCTCGCAGGAGGACCTGGTCCGCGCCGTCCCGAAGGCCAAGGTGCGCCGCGCCCGCCTGGTCCTGACCCGGGTGGACCCGTGGTCCGTGCTGAAGCTGGCGTTCCTGCTCTCGGTGGCGCTGGGCATCCTCACGGTGGTGGCGGCGGTGGCGCTGTACTCGCTGTCCGACGTCCTCGGGATCTTCGACAGGGTCAACGACGTGATCGGCACCGTGCTCGGCTCCGAGGCCGGGCGCTACACCGTGGCGTCCCTGGCCCCGCTGAGCACCGTGACCTCGCTGGCCACCGTGCTGGCCGTGGTCAACGTCATCCTGCTGACCGCCCTGGCCACCGTGGCCGCGCTGCTCTACAACCTCTGCGCGAGCCTCGTGGGCGGCCTCGGCGTCACGCTGACGGACGACTGAGCAGACCCTCGACGACGCCCCGCGCGGATTTGCGCGGGGCGTCGGCGTTCCTGTACAGTCATCTCCTGTTGTGAACGGCGTCAGCCGTGAGCGACGGTGAGGGCGTATAGCTCAGGCGGTTAGAGCGCTTCGCTGATAACGAAGAGGTCCCAAGTTCAAGTCTTGGTACGCCCACTCCCACCACACAGAGCCCCGGTCCGCTGGGGCTCCGTTCGTCTCCGGAGGTCTTCCCATGGGTCGACTGGCACGCGTGGCCCTCGTGGTCAGCGCCGCGGCAGCCGCCTATGGGGCGCGTTTCTGGCGGGAGAACAGTGCGGGGAAGGACGTCTGGGCCACGGCCACGGACGACCTGCCGGAGGACGCCGACGGCGTCGAGCCGGCACCGGAGGACTGACCCGTCCTCACGGGGGCATGGCGCAATTGGTAGCGCACCTGCTTTGCAAGCAGGGGGTTAGGGGTTCGAGTCCCCTTGCCTCCACCGAGGGTGTTTCAGGGAATGGGAGCGACGAACCCAGGAAATGAAGCACCGAGGGGCCCGAGTCGCAGATGATGCGGCTCGGACCCCTTTTTCATGCCCTCCAACGGCCCCCAGAACCGCCTTCTCCCGCAGTTGTGGCGCAGGACAAGGGGCCGACCCGCCTTCGGAAGTGGCCGCGGGCATGAAAATGCCCCCACCCGGACGAATCCGGGCAGGGGCGAATGGCCCTTCGTCGCTCAGGCGGCGGGACCAGATGACTCGCGGAGGACCGGCACGAAGACCGGCTTGAGTTGTACTGAAGCGTCCCGGGTGTGATGCCGCTTCCTTTCGAGTTCGAGAGGATGTTGTTCATGCCGAAGAAGTTCGATCCCGAGGTGAAGGACCGCGCGGTGCGGATGGTCCTGGACCGTGTCGAGGAAGCCGGGTCAGTCACGAAGGCCGTGGCTTTGGTGTCGCCGAAGGTCGACGTGGGGCGCGAGACCTTGCGCCGCTGGGTCTGTCAGCACCGCGTCGACGCCGGCCTCAAGGACGGGCCGACCAGCGATGACCTGGCCGAGCTCAAGCGCCTGCGCGGCGAGGTCAAGCGATTGCGGGAGGACAACGAGATCCTGCGCAAGGCCTCGATTTTCTTCGCGGGGGAGCTCGACCCCCGCAACCGATGATCATGGGATTCATCGATCAGATGCGCGCCAAGGGGCATGCGGTCGAGTCGATCTGCAGGGTGCTCCGTCAGGAGGGCTGTCAGATCGCCGCACGCACCTACCGGGCGTGGCGCCGCCGCAGCGCGTCGGCTCGTGACACGTCCGACGCGGTCCTGCTCAACGTCCTGCACGACCTTGTCGGCACCCCGGAAGGGCTGTACGGGCGTCGGAAGATGACCGCGTGGCTGCGTCGAGAAGGTCACCAGGTCGGCGCCGCTCGTGTGGACCGGCTCATGCGGGTTGCGGGGATGAACGGTGTGCGTCGAGGCAGGCCAGTGCGCACCACCGTCCCGGCCAAGGACGGCTGCCGTGCCGGTGACCTGCTCAATCGAGACTTCACCGCGGCCGCGCCGAACACGAAGTGGGTCGCGGACTTCACCTATGTGCGCACGTGGGCGGGCTTCGTATACGTCGCGTTCGTGCTGGACTGCTACTCGCAGAGAATCCTCGCCTGGCATGCCGCGACGGCCAAGACGACCCCGCTGGTCCTGACCCCGCTGCGGATCGCGTTGTGGGACCGTGACCGGCACGGGCACCCTGTGCAGCCCGGCGAGCTGATCGCGCACAGCGATGCCGGGTCGCAGTACACGAGCCTTCGCTTCGCCGGCCATTCGCGGTTGAGCGTG
>NZ_JBVFVY010000020.1:0-40202 GCF_055522295.1 Micrococcus sp. CS26 | reverse complement strand
CGCGCCGGAGGCTGAGTCCTCCCGTCGGGCGGATTCGCGGCCGCGGCGCGGCCCACCCCTCGCCCGCGCCGCGGCCCGCTCCCTACCGTGGTGCCCATGACCACCTTCGCCGCAGCCGAACGCGCCCGTCTCGCTGACCTCCTGCTCGAGAAGGGCCCCCACGCGCCCACCCTGTGCGGCGGCTGGAGCACCCGCGACCTCGCCGCCCACCTCTGGCTGCGGGAGAGCCGGCCCGACGCCTTCGCCGCCCTGTTCATCCCGCCGCTGTCCCGCCACCTCGACCGCCTGACCGCGGACACCAAGCGCCGCGACTACGCCGAGGTCGTGCGGGAGTGGGCCGCGGGCCCGTCGGCGCTGAACCCCATGCGGGCGGCGGACAGGCACGTGAACGCGGCCGAGCACTTCATCCACCTCGAGGACGTCCGGCGCGGCGAGTCCGCGACCGGCGGCTCGCTGCCCGCCCCGCGCCCGTTCTCCCCGGACGAGGAGGACGCCCTCTACCGCTCGCTGCGTCGCATGGCCCCGCTGTTCCTGCGCACGTCCACGGCGCCGGTGGTCCTCCAGGGCCCGGGTCGCGCCCCGGTCACCGTCACCCGTGGGGCCGTGGCGCTGCGGGCGCCCGTCACGGTGACCGGCGAGGTCGGGGAGCTCCTCCTCTGGGCCTCGGGCCGGGACGCCGTGCACGTGGAGATCGACGGCGACGCGTCGGCGGCCGTGCGCACCGCCCTCTGACGCGCTCCGGCCCCGCGGCCCCGGGCCGGCGCAGCGTCCACTACACTGGCGGGCACAGGCGTCGACCCGGCCATCACCGGCGAGCCTCCGGAAGAACGGGCCGCACGGCCCCAGTAGAACCGGACGGGTAAGCCCGTCACAGCAGTCATCAAGCGGCCGGCACCCCGGGGACCTCCCGACGCCGGCAAGCAAGGTGGTACCGCGTCCGCGGCCGGCCGGAGGGTCGGGCCCTCGGGCGTCCTTGCACGGAACCGACGCCCCGGACGCAAAGGACCCCCGTGTACCCCCTCGCCTCCTCCGCCCCTGACGGCCGCACCCCCGCCTCCCCGCGCTTCCCGGAGATCGAGCGCCGCATCCTGGCGTACTGGGACGAGGACGGCACCTTCCAGGCCTCGATCGACCAGCGTCCCACCCGGAACGAGGACGGCTCGCAGAACGAGTTCGTCTTCTACGACGGCCCGCCCTTCGCCAACGGCCTGCCGCACTACGGCCACCTGCTCACCGGGTACGTCAAGGACCTCGTGGCCCGCTACCAGACGCAGCAGGGCCGCCGCGTGGAGCGCCGCTTCGGCTGGGACACCCACGGCCTGCCCGCCGAGCTCGAGGCGATGAAGCAGCTGGGCATGACGGACAAGTCCGAGATCGAGGCCATGGGCATCGACACGTTCAACGACGCCTGCCGCTCCTCGGTCCTGAAGTACACGGACCAGTGGCAGGACTACGTGACCCGCCAGGCCCGCTGGGTCGACTTCGAGAACGACTACAAGACCCTCACCCCGGACTTCATGGAGTCCGTGATCTGGGCCTTCTCCGAGCTGCACCGCAAGGGCCTGACCTACCGCGGCTTCCGCGTCCTGCCCTACTGCTGGAACGACGAGACCCCGCTGTCCAACCACGAGCTGCGCATGGACGACGACGTCTACAAGATGCGCCAGGACCCCTCGGTCACCGTCACGTTCCCGATCACCGGCCTCCCGGCGGACCCCGCCCTCGTGCCCGACGGCGGCGCCGACGCGGCGCTCGCCGCGCACCTGGCCGGCGTCCACGTCCTGGCCTGGACCACCACGCCCTGGACGCTGCCGACCAACGCGGCCCTCGCCGTCGGCCCCCAGATCCAGTACGCCGTGGTGCCGGCCGGCCCCGAGGGCGCGACCGCGGACGGGGACCGCTTCCTCCTGGCCGTGGACCTGGTGGGCGCCCACGCCAGGGAGCTCGGCTACGCCGATGCCGACGCCGCCCGCGCCGCGGTCACCGAGACGATCCCCGGCGCCCGCCTCGGCGGCCTGGCCTACGCGCCGCTGTTCACGGACGTGTTCGACGCCCACCGCGGGGAGACCTTCACCGTCAACGGCCGTGACCTCGGCGTCGAGGGCGCCCACCGCATCCTCGTGGACGACTACGTCTCCACCGAGGACGGCACCGGCGTGGTCCACCAGGCGCCGGCCTACGGTGAGGACGATCAGCGCGTGTGCGAGGCCAACGGCATCCCCGTGCTGCTCTCCGTGGACTCCGGTGCCCGGTTCCTGCCGCTGTTCGCCCGCGAGGACGTCGGGCGCGGCGACCTGCGCGAGATCGCCGGCGTGCAGGTCTTCGAGGCCAACCGCACGATCATCCGCGCCCTGCGCGCCCTGGGCCGCGTGGCCCGCGAAGCCTCCTACGAGCACTCCTACCCGCACTGCTGGCGGTGCCGCACGCCCCTGATCTACCGCGCGGTGACGTCCTGGTACGTCAAGGTCACCCAGATCAAGGAGCGCATGCTCGAGCTGAACGAGGAGATCACCTGGATCCCCGGCAACGTGAAGCACGGGCAGTTCGGCACGTGGGTCGCCAACGCGCGCGACTGGTCCATCTCCCGCAATCGGTACTGGGGCTCGCCCATCCCGGTGTGGGAGTCCGACCACCCCGACTTCCCCCGCCAGGAGGTCTACGGCTCGCTCGCGGAGATCGAGGAGGCCTTCGGCCGCCTGCCGCGCAACGCCGAGGGCGAGGTGGACCTGCACCGCCCGTGGGTGGACGACCTCACCCGCCCCCACCCGGACCCCGAGGCCGCCGCGGCGGGTGCGGTCATGCGCCGGGTCGAGGACGTGCTGGACGTCTGGTTCGACTCCGGCTCCATGCCGTACGCCCAGGTGCACTACCCGTTCGAGCGCGCGGACTGGTTCCCCACGCACAACCCGGCGGACTTCATCGTGGAGTACATCGGCCAGACGCGCGGCTGGTTCTACACCATGCACATCCTGGCCACGGCGCTGTTCGACCGGCCGGCGTTCTCCAACGTGATCTCGCACGGCATCGTGCTCGGCTCGGACGGGCAGAAGATGTCCAAGTCGCTGCGCAACTACCCGGACGTCACGGAGGTCCTGGACCGCGACGGCGCGGACGCCATGCGCTGGTTCCTCATGGCCAGCCCCATCCTGCGCGGCGGCAACCTGATCGTCACGGAGGAGGGCATCCGCGAGGGCGTGCGCCAGGTGCTGCTGCCGGCGTGGAACGCGTACCACTTCTTCACCCTCTACGCGAACACCGCGCACGACGGCGGCGCCCGGCCCGACGGGTACCGCGCGCAGGAGCGGCACACCGCCGAGGACCCCCTGGACCAGTACATCCTGGCCGCCACGGGCCGCATGCTGCGGGAGGTCAAGGCCGGCCTGGACGCCTACGAGGTCTCGGACGCCACGGACGCGCTGCGCGGCTTCATGGACACGCTGACCAACTGGTACATCCGCCGGTCCCGGGAGCGGTTCTTCGACGAGGACACCGTCGCCTTCGACGTCCTCTACACCGTCCTGGAGGCCTTCACCCGGGCCGCCGCGCCGCTGATGCCGCTGATCGCCGAGGAGATCTGGCGCGGCCTCACCGGTGGCCGCTCGGTCCACCTGACCGACTACCCGGACGCCGACCTCTTCCCGCACGGGCCCGAGGCGGACTCCCTCGTGGCCCGCATGGACGCGGTGCGCCGCATCAGCTCGGCCGGCTCGGCCCTGCGCAAGGGGGCCGGCCGGCGGGTGCGCCTGCCGCTGCCCCGCCTGTCCGTCGTCGTCCCGGACGCGGCGGGCCTCGAGGGCACCTACGCCCGCATCGTGGCGGACGAGCTGAACCTCAAGGACGTCGAGCTCACCGAGCTCTCGGAGGAGGCGATCGCCCGCTACGGCATCGGCACGGAGCTGAAGCTGAACTTCCGCGAGCTCGGCAAGGCGTTCGGCAGGCAGGTGCCGCTCGTGAAGCAGGCGGTCGACGCCGGCGCGTACGAGGAGACGGCCGAGGGCCTGGCGGTCACGCTCGCCGACGGCGAGACCGTGACCCTGGCCCCCGCGCTCTACGAGCTGCGCACCGTCTCCACCGGTGCCCCCGAGGGGACCGCGGTGGGCGTGCTGCCCGGCACCGCCGGCTTCCTCGTGCTGGACACCGAGGTCTCCGCGGAGCTGGCCGCCGAGGGCACCGCCCGGGACGTGGTCCGCGCCGTCCAGGCGGCCCGCAAGGACGCCGGCCTGGACGTCTCCGACCGCGTGCGCACGCGGATCGAAGGCCCCACCGCCGTCGTGGCGGCGCTCGAGGCCCACCGCGGTCTCGTGGCGGAGGAGACCCTCACGGTGGACCTGGAGCTCGTGGACTCCGGCGCGGCCGACCCGCGCAAGGACCCGGCCGACGACGCCATGAAGACCGTGGCCGTCTCCGTCGCGAAGGCAGACGCGTGATGCGCGGGGACGTCCCGGGCACGGTCGAGGAGGTCTACCGGGACCTGCTCGCCCGCGCCCCGGAGAACACGATGCAGCCGCGGCTCGAGCCGATGCGGCGCGTGCTCGCGCTGCTCGGCGACCCGCAGCACGCGGCCCCGGTGATCCACCTGACCGGCACCAACGGCAAGACGTCCACGGCGCGGATGGTCGAGGCCGTCCTGCGCGCGTACGGGCTGCGCACCGGGCGCTACACCTCGCCGCACCTGCAGCGCGTCACGGAGCGGATCAGCATCGACGGCGCCCCCGTCGCCGACGAGACCTTCGTGCGCGTGTGGGGGGAGATCCTCCCGATCGTGCAGACCGTGGACGCGGAGCTCGAGGCCGCGGGCGAGGTCCCGCTGACGTACTTCGAGGCGCTCACCACGCTGGGCTTCGCGGTGTTCGCGGACGAGCCCGTCGAGGTCATCGTCCTCGAGGTGGGCCTCGGGGGCGTGACGGACGCGACCAACGTCGCGGACGCCGTCGTCTCCGTGGTCACCCCCATCTCCCTGGACCACACGGACCTGCTGGGGGAGACCGAGGCCGAGATCGCCGAGGAGAAGGCCGGCATCATCAAGCCCGGCGGCGCCCTCGTCTCCGCCGCCCAGGAGCGCGACGCCGCCCAGGTGCTGCTCGAGGCGGCTCGGGCGGCCGACGTGCCGTTCCGCTTCGAGGGCGTCGAGTTCGGCGTGCTCGAGCGCTCCCTGGCCGTGGGTGGCCAGCAGGTGTCCGTGCGTGGCCTCGCGGCCGAGTACCGGGACCTGTTCCTGCCGCTGCTCGGGGAGCACCAGGCGCAGAACCTCGCGGTCGCCGTGGCGGCCCTGGAGATGTTCCTGGGCGGCGGCGACCGGCCGCTGGACGAGGAGCTGCTGCGCGAGGGGCTGTCCCAGGTCACCTCGCCCGGCCGGCTCGAGGTGCTGCGCACCGCCCCCACGCTCATCGTGGACGCCGCCCACAACCCGGACGGCGTGCGGGCCACGGCCCGCGCGGTGCAGGAGGCGTTCGGCTTCACCCGCCTCTCGCTGGTCGTCGGGATCCTCCAGGAGAAGGACGCGCCGGGCATGCTCGCGGCGCTCTACCGGGCGTTCGGCGACGACGTGGAGGACCTCGCGGTGACGCAGTCCTCCTCGGCCCGCGCCATCCCGGCCGGGGAGCTGGCCCGCATGGCCGTCGACGCCGGCTGGCCCGAGGATGACGTGTACGCCACCGAGTCCGTGCCGGACGCCCTGGAGTGGGCGGTCGGCCGCGCGGAGGCCCTGGAGACGAGCGCGGACGAACTGGCCTCCGGCACCGGCGGCGGCGTGCTCGTGCTCGGCTCGATCACCCTGGCCGCGGAGGTCCGCACCCTCGTGGGCGAGCCCCGCCACGCCGGCCCCGTCACCGTGGCCGCCCGCGGCCTCGACCCCGCCGACCTGCTCGACGCCGTCGGGCTGGCGGACGCCGACGAGGACGACCTGGACCCGGAGATCCTCGAGCTGCTCGAGGACCGCGACGACGCCGGCGCCCGCCGCCGGCCGGAGGAGGACCGATGACCCCCGACCAGCCGGAGACCGGAGGCGCCACGGAGCAGGGGCGCTTCGGCGACGAGTCCTGGCGCCCCGCGCGTGAGACGCGAGCCCAGCGGCAGTGGCGCCCCGGCACTCGTCGGCGCCGCCGCTCCGTGCGCGCCCTGTTCACCTCCACGATCCTCATGCTCGAGGCGGTGCTCATCTTCTTCCTCGGGCTCATGCTGTTCGGCATGCACCGGGACGAGCCGGGCGCCTGGTGGTTCGTGGCGGGCTACTCCGCGCTGGCCGTCGTCGCGGTGCTGACCTGCGCCCTGGTGCGCAAGCCCGTCGGCATCGCGATCGGCTGGGCGATCCAGGCCGTCCTGCTGGCCTCCGGCTTCTGGGAGTACTCGATGTTCGTGGTGGGGGCCCTCTTCGCGCTGACGTGGGCGTACGCCGTGATCAAGGGCGGTGCCATGGACGTCGAGAACGCACACCGGGACCGCCTCGAGGCCGCCTGGGAGGCCGAGCACGGACGCTGAGACCCGGGCCCCACTAGGGTGGGGCGGGAACCGGACCGCGCTCGCGGCCGTCCGACGACGCTAGGAGCACACCCCATGACGCACCACACCGAAGAGACCCTCGTCCTCATCAAGCCGGACGGGGTGGCCCGCAACCTGGTCGGCGAGATCCTCGCGCGCATCGAGCGCAAGGGCTACGTGATCGCCGATCTGAAGATGCTCACGCCCACCCGCGCCATGCTGGAGCGGCACTACGAGGAGCACCAGGGCAAGCCGTTCTTCGAGCCGCTGGTCGCGTTCATGGCCTCCGGCCCCGTGGTGGCCGCGCGCGTCACGGGCGACTCGGTGATCGAGGGCTTCCGCTCGCTGGCCGGCAAGACCGATCCCACCGTGGCCGCCCCGGGCACCATCCGCGGCGACCTGGGCCGGGACTGGGGCGAGGCCGTCCAGAAGAACCTCGTCCACGGTTCGGACTCGACCCTCTCGGCCGAGCGCGAGCTCGCGATCTGGTTCGGCTGAGCCCGGTCCGGGCCCGCACGACGGCGGCCGGTCACCCTGGTGGGGTGACCGGCCGCCGTCGTCGTGTCCGGTGGGGGAGCTTAGGCTCAGTCGATCCCGACGACCCCGAGGCCCAGTTCCAGCAGGATCGAGGCGAACACCAGGACGTAGAGGAGCACGATCACGGGCCAGGCCAGCTCCCGGGCGAGGCGGACGAGACCGGCCGGGGCCGGCAGCGTGCCGGTCTGCAGGTTCCGGGACGTCACAAGCACGAGCTGGGCGATGACCATGGCCCACACGATCATGCAGTAGAGGCAGAGCGTGCCGATGCTGTAGACGGCCGAGTACCAGAGCCACACGCAGAATGCGAAGCCCGCCAGGATCCCCGCGTTCATCAGCAGCCAGTACCAGCGGGCGAAGCGGGCGCCGGCGAGCAGGGACACCGCCACGGTGATGAGCACGGAGAACGCGACCACGCCGATGTACGTGTTCGGGAAGCCGAAGGTGTGGGCCTGCCACGACTGCATCACCTGGCCGCAGGACACCCACGGGTTGAGGTCGCAGGACGTGCGGTGCGTCGGGTCCGCGGTGAGGAGGGCGCGCTCGACGATGATGACGATCGTCGCCGTCAGCGCCACGAGCGAGGTGATCAGCAGCAGCGCCGCCATGCCCGCGGGCCGGGCGTACCAGGTGAGCCGGGCCTCCTCGGCGGGGACGTCGTCGGCAGGGGAGAGGCGGACGTCGTCCGTCGGCGGGGTCGCAGGCATGGACACGATTCTAGGCGCGTGCCCGGGGCGGATGTGAGACAATCGGCCCTGGCCGTCCCGTGGCCACACCGCGGGGCAGCCCGCTGCGCGCCCGACGTCGGGCCGCCGCCGAGGCGCCCCCGCGTCGAGCATCGTGCGGGAGGTGGACGCCGGGCTTCGCCCGTGCGCGTCCGTGCGCCGGCCGGCGGACGGCACGTGACGCCCAGGCCCCGATCTCGAGGGCGCAGCGGTTCCGCGCCGGGCCCTGACGGTCGACGCGGTCCACCCGATGACTTCTCGGAGTCCGCCTCCCGGCGCACCCGTGGCGCACGGCGCCCGGGGCAACGCGGCCGGCGGCGGACGCGGACACGCCGGGCGGCGGCGAGTGTGGCGTCGTCGGTCGGCGGGAGGTGCTGCCATGGCGGCCAACAACGAGGACACGACCCGCGCAGACGAACGCGCGGAGGAGACGGCCGAGCAGGCCGTGACGCAGACCGCGGCGGACACCGCCGCCGGGGCGGTTCAGCCGGAGCGGACCCCCGCGTCCGACGACGCCGCGGACGCGCCCGAGGAGCCGAGCGCGCCGACGCTGCAGGTCGACCCGACCGACCCGTTCGCCGTGCCGGCGAACCTGATCGAGGTCCTGCGCACCGAGACCACGTCCCGGCAGCGCTCCGAGGACGAGGACGCCGGAGAGTCCGAGGACCGGGCCGAGGGCGCCGTGGTCTCCCGGCGGCGCCGCCGACGCCGCCGCGGTGAGGTGGACATGGAGCTCGACGGCGGCGAGGCCGGCGATCCCGAGCACACCGTCACCCGCGTGCGCGCGCCGCGCCAGGCCGTCGGCACCGCCTCGGACACCGTCCAGAGCGTCAAGGGATCCACCCGGCTCGAGGCGAAGCGCCAGCGCCGCCGCGACTCCCGCTCGGGCGGGCGTCGCCGCACCGTGATCACCGAGGCCGAGTTCCTGGCCCGCCGCGAGGCCGTGGACCGCAAGATGCTGGTGCGCCAGCGCGACCAGCGCATCCAGATCGCCGTGCTCGAGGACGGCGTGCTGGCCGAGCACTTCGTCTCGCACACCACGCAGGACTCGATGATCGGCAACGTGTACCTGGGCAAGGTCCAGAACGTGCTGCCGTCCATGGAGGCCGCGTTCGTGGACATCGGCCGCGGACGCAACGCCGTGCTCTACGCGGGCGAGGTCAACTGGGACGCCGCCCAGCTGGACGGCAAGCCGAGGAAGATCGAGAACGCGCTCAAGTCCGGCGACACCGTGCTCGTCCAGGTCACCAAGGACCCGGTGGGCCACAAGGGCGCCCGTCTGACCAGCCAGGTCTCCCTGCCCGGCCGCTACCTCGTGTACGTGCCGGGAGGCTCGATGACCGGCATCTCCCGCAAGCTGCCGGACGTGGAGCGCTCGCGTCTGAAGAAGATCCTCAAGGACCACCTGCCGCAGGACGCCGGCGTGATCGTGCGCACCGCGGCCGAGGGCACCTCCGAGCAGGAGCTGCAGAACGACATCAACCGTCTGCGCGCCCAGTGGGAGGGCATCCAGGAGAAGGCGTCCGGCACCAAGGTGCTCGCCCCCGAGCTGCTCTACGCCGAGCCGGACCTGACCATCAAGACGGTCCGCGACGTCTTCAACGAGGACTTCTCCGCCATGCTCGTGCAGGGCGAGGCCACGTGGGACAACATCGAGGCCTACGTGACCTACGTGGCCCCGCACCTGCTGGACCGGTTGCACCACTGGGTGCCGGAGGACCACGACGGCGAGGACCTGTACGCCACCCACCGCGTGGACGAGCAGCTCCACAAGGCGCTCGAGCGCAAGGTGTACCTGCCCTCCGGCGGCTCGCTCGTGATCGACCGCACCGAGGCCATGACCGTGGTGGACGTGAACACCGGCAAGTTCACGGGCTCCGGCGGCAACCTCGAGGAGACCGTCACCAAGAACAACCTCGAGGCCGCCGAGGAGATCGTCCGGCAGCTGCGCCTGCGGGACATCGGCGGCATCATCGTCATCGACTTCATCGACATGGTGCTCGAGGCCAACCGCGACCTCGTGCTGCGCCGTCTCGTGGAGTGCCTGGGCCGGGACCGCACGAAGCACCAGGTCGCCGAGGTGACCTCGCTCGGCCTGGTCCAGATGACGCGCAAGCGCATGGGCACCGGGCTCGTGGAGGTGTTCTCGGAGACCTGCGAGCACTGCGCCGGCCGCGGCATCATCATCAAGGACACCCCCGTCGAGCGGGGCCGCTCCGGCGGTGAGCAGCGCGGCGAAGCGGAGGGCCGCCGTCGTCGCCGGCGCCGGGGCAACGGCGAGGGCGAGCACGCCCACGCCGCCGCGGCCACGACGACGGGCGCCGAGCACGTCGACTCCGAGGACGAGCGGCAGCGCCGTGAGCGGGCCGAGGCCGCCCGGGTCGCCCTGCACTCGATCGCGAAGGCCTCCGGCAAGGTGGCCGAGGACGAGACCCCCGCGCAGGAGCCCGCCCCCGCCGAGCAGGCGGCGGACGCCGCCGAGGACTCAGTGGCCGAGGCCGTCGAGGCTGCGTCGGCCGGGCCCGCGAAGGCCGGGCAGCCGGCCGGGGCGGACGAGGAGGAGACGCCGCGTCGCCGGCGCCGTCGGGGCCGCCGCCGCGGCCGGGGCCGCACCGAGGAGTCGGGGGACACCGGCGCCGAGGTCGCGGGCTCTGAGGATGCCGCGCGGTCACACGACGACGGCCCCGCCGAGTCCGCCGATCAGCCCCGTCAGACGGAGGAGGAGGCCGAGCCGGCCGCCGCCGAGGCCCCCGAGCACCAGGACCCGGTCGCGCAGGCCGAGGAGGCCGAGTCCCCGGAGGACGCGGACGCGCAGGACGACCGTCCCCGCCGGTCCCGGCGTCGTCGGG
The DNA here is from genome assembly GCF_055522295.1 of Micrococcus sp. CS26. Lineage (NCBI taxonomy): Bacteria > Bacillati > Actinomycetota > Actinomycetes > Micrococcales > Micrococcaceae > Micrococcus > Micrococcus sp. CS26. The sequence continues at coordinate 29,614 of NZ_JBVFVY010000020.1, read as the reverse complement.
GTGGCCGTGGGCGGTCCCGGCGGGACGGCGAGGCGGCCTCGACCGAGACCGACGCCGAGGACCAGGGCGCGGAGCGCGCGACGCCGTCGCGGCACGACGCCGCGGACGCCGAGTCCTCGGCGGCCGCGCCCGCGGAGGACGCATCGGAGCCGGTCGAGGATGCCTCGGCGCCCGTGCCCGCCGAGGATGCCCTGGCGCCCCGGCGCCGCCGGTCCCGCCGGGCCTCGAGCGACGGCGTCGTCCGTCCGGCCGCCGGTGCGGACGCGTCCGCCGAGCGGACGGCCGACCGCACGGACGCGGCTCCGGTGGAGGCCACCGAGCCCTCGCCCGAGGAGTCCACGGACGCCACCGAGGTCCACGAGCAGCCCGCCGCCCCGGCCGCCGTCGAGGAGGCCGTGATGGTGGAGCCTGCGGCGACCGAGCCGACGGCGGAGCCCACGGCGGACGCGGACCAGGCGTCCGCCGCGGACGCCCCGACCGAGGCCCAGGCGGCCCCGGCGCCCGGATCGCCGCGCCGGCGCTCGCGTCGTGCCGTGTCGTCCGACGGCGTCCACGTCCAGGTCCAGGCCGCGCCCGGCGGCGCCCAGGGCGGCCGCTTCACGGCGGCCGTGGCCGAGGCGTCCACCCCCGCCGAGCCGCAGGGTGCCGCCCCGGTGATGCTCGGCGTCGGCGTGAAGGCCGCCGACCTGGCCCGTCGCGGCCGCTGACCGTCGTCGGTGCCGCCGCCCCGGGCCTGCCCCGGGCGGCGGCGACGCGCCGACACGCCTCTGTTTGGTCCGGATGCCCGGCAGCGAGTATGCTGGACCATCGGTGTTCACCGCCCGCACGCTCCCGCATGTCCCGGTGAGGGACCGCCGGACCCGGACGCAGCCGCGGTCGAGGTGCGGGCGAGCAGAACCCGATCTGATCCATTGAAACGTCGAGAGAAGTGAGTCCCAAGTGGTGTACGCGATTGTCCGCGCTGGCGGCCGCCAGGAGAAGGTTTCCGTCGGAGACCTCGTTACCCTTGACCGCGTTCCCGCTGAGACCGGTGGCTCCGTCGAGCTGCCCGCTCTGATGCTGGTGGACGGGGACGAGGTCAAGGCTGGCGCCGATGCCGCCGGTGTGAAGGTGACCGCCGAGGTCGTCTCCCACTCCCGTGGCAAGAAGGTCGTCATCATGAAGTACAAGAACAAGACCGGCTACAAGAAGCGCCAGGGCCACCGCTCTGAGCTGTCCACGGTCAAGATCACCGGGATCGCCTGAGCCGTCACCGGCACCGGCGAAACCGAGCATCCGAGAGGTTAGGCAACAGCAATGGCACATAAGAAGGCCGGCAGTTCCTCGAAGAACGGCCGCGACTCGAACCCGCAGTACCTCGGCGTCAAGCGCTACGGCGGCGAGGACGTCAACGCCGGCGAGATCATCGTCCGCCAGCGTGGCACCAAGTTCCACCCGGGCCGCAACGTCGGCCGCGGCAAGGACGACACCCTCTTCGCGCTGTCCGCGGGCTCCGTGGCCTTCGGCCAGCGCCGCGGCCGCAAGGTCGTGGACATCGTCCCCGCCGCGGAGTGATCTGACACTCGTGCGGTCTGCGTGCGGACCCTCGCCCGGCGAGGACACCCGCACCCCCTGACGCCCCGGCGGGGGCGGGCCCGGCATCCACCGGACCCGCCCCCGCCGTCGGCGTCTCCGGCCCCTGGGCCGTCTGAGTCCGATCCCTCCAGCCCCTAGGAGCACTCCCATGGCAGCCTTCGTGGACCGCGTGGTCCTCCACCTCACCGCCGGCAACGGCGGGCACGGGTGCGTCTCCGTGCATCGCGAGAAGTTCAAGCCCCTGGGTGGCCCCGACGGCGGCGACGGGGGCGACGGCGGCGACATCACCCTCGTGGTGGACTCGCAGACCACCACGCTGCTGGACTACCACCACGCCCCGCACCGGTCCGCTGAGAACGGCCAGCCGGGCATGGGCGACCACCGCGAGGGCAAGAACGGCCAGTCGCTCGTGCTGCCCGTGCCGGACGGCACGGTGGTCAAGGATGAGCAGGGCAACATCGTGGCCGATCTCGTGGGGGAGGGCGCGACCTACGTCGCCGCCGCCGGCGGTCAGGGCGGCCTCGGCAACGCGGCTCTGGCCTCCGTGAAGCGCAAGGCGCCCGGCTTCGCGCTGCTCGGCCTGCCGGGGGAGAGCCGGGACCTGACGCTCGAGATCAAGACCGTGGCGGACGTCGCGCTCGTGGGCTTCCCCTCGGCCGGCAAGTCCTCCCTCATCGCTGCCCTGTCTGCGGCCCGTCCCAAGATCGCGGACTACCCGTTCACCACGCTCGTGCCCAACCTCGGGGTCGTGCAGGCCGGCGACGTGCGCTTCACCGTGGCCGACGTCCCGGGCCTGATCCCCGGTGCCTCGGAGGGCCGCGGCCTCGGCCTGGAGTTCCTGCGCCACGTCGAGCGCTGCGCCGCGCTCGTGCACGTCCTCGACTGCGGCAGCCTCGAGTCCGACCGCGACCCGATCGCCGACTTCGAGGCCATCGAGGCCGAGCTCGAGGCCTACGCGGTGGAGCCCGTCTTCTCCCAGGGCGGGGAGGGCGTCGTACCGCTGAACGAGCGGCCCCGCCTCATCGCCCTGAACAAGACCGACCTGCCCGACGGCGCCGCGATGGCGGACATGGTCCGCGACGAGCTCGAGGGCCGTGGCCTACGGGTCTTCGACATCTCCGCGCTGGCCCGCGAGGGCCTGGACGCCCTCAAGTACGCCATGGCCGAGCTCGTGGCGGAGGCCCGTTCCCGGGTGGTCGAGCCCGCGCCGGCCGCGCCCGTCGAGGTGCCGCGCCGGCATCGCCGCCGTGGCGAGCGGGCCGAATTCACGATCCGCCGCGAGGAGCGCAACCTCGAGCCGCTGTTCCGCGTGCGCGGCGAGAAGCCCGAGCGGTGGGTCGCCCAGACGGACTTCCAGAACGACGAGGCGATCGGCTACCTTGCGGACCGGCTCCAGCGGGCCGGCGTCGAGGACGGCCTGTTCAAGGCCGGTGCGAGGCCGGGCGACGCCGTCGTGATCGGCGACGACGTCACGGGCGTCGTCTTCGACTGGGAGCCCACGCTGTCCGCGGGAGCCGAGCTGCTCGCCGGGCCCCGTGGCACCGACCTGCGGCTCGACGAGCGCACCCGCGCGACCCGCGCGGAGAAGCGCGCCGAGCAGGATGCCCGCCGGGCCGCCCGTGCGGCGACCCGGGCCGAGATGGAGGCCGAGCGACGCTCCGGCCTGTGGACCGACACCGACGATCGAGAGGGATGATCCATGTCCGTGCGGCGCACCGTCGTCACCCGCTATCCGACCCCCGCCACGCGCGGCTCTGAGGACCCGCAGGCCAACCCCGTGACCTCGCGGGAGACGATGCAGGCCGCACGCCGAGTGGTCGTGAAGATCGGCTCGTCCTCGTTGACCACCCCGGACGGCCTGGACGTGGCGGCCATCGACCGGCTCGTGGACGTCCTCGCCGCCGAGCGGCAGAAGGGCACCCAGGTGGTGCTCGTGTCCTCCGGCGCCATCGCGGCCGGCTTCCCCCACCTCGGGCTGGGCCGACGCCCCAAGGACACCGCCACCCAGCAGGCCTCGGCGGCGGTCGGCCAGAGCAAGCTCATGGCGCACTACACCACGAGCTTCGGCCGGCACGACACCGAGGTGGCCCAGGTGCTCCTGACCGCCGAGGAGCTCATGCGGCGCACCCAGTACACGAACGCGCACCGCGCCCTGTCGCGGCTGCTCACGCTCGACGTGATGCCGATCGTGAACGAGAACGACGCCGTGGCCACGCGCGAGATCCGCTTCGGCGACAACGACCGCCTCGCGGCCCTCACCGCCAACCTCTGCAAGGCGGACCTGCTGGTCCTGCTCTCGGACGTGGACGCCCTCTACACGGGCCACCCCTCGAACCCGGACGCACGGCGCATCCCGGAGGTCACCTCGGACGACGATCTGGCCGGCGTCGACGTGCGCGTGCCCGGTTCCGCGGGCGTGGGCACGGGCGGCATGGTGACCAAGGTGGACGCGGCCGGCATCGCGGCCACCACCGGCATCCCGACCCTGCTCACCTCGGCCGCGAACGCGGGCGCCGCGTTCGCGGGTCAGGACGTGGGCACGTGGTTCTCCGCCACCGGCCGCCGCCGGTCCGCGCGCGCGGCGTGGCTCGGCCTCACGGCGGAGGTCCGGGGCCGGCTCGTCATCGACGACGGCGCGGTGGCCGGGGCGATCGACCGCGGCCGCTCCCTGCTGGCCGCGGGCATCACCGGCTGCACGGGCGACTTCACACCGGGCGACGTCGTCGAGATCGTGGACGCGCACGGCCGGGTGCGGGCGCGCGGCCTCGTGCAGTACTCCTCGTCGCAGCTGCCCGCCATGCTCGGGCGGACGACCGCCGACCTCCGCGAGGACCTGGGCGCGGGCTACGACGGCGTCGTCGTGCACGCCGACGACTGGGTGCGCCTGGCTCCGCCGCAGCGCTGACCGGCACGGGCTCCGGCCGCGGCGACGGACCGGGGCCTCGTGCCTCGTCCGGGGCGCTCGATAGGCTGGGGGCATGCAGACCACCGAGAGCACCGCACCCCAGGATCAGTCCGGCCGCCAGGACGCCGAGGCGCCGACGCCCGAGGTCGAGGAGGCCGTCCGCCAGCGGGCCGAGTGGGCGCGTCAGGCCGTGCCCGAGCTGGCCACCGCCGGCCGCGTCCGCAAGGACGCCGTCCTGCGCCACATGGCCGAGGCCCTGCGCGCCAACGCGGCCGCGATCATCACGGCCAACCGCGAGGACCGCAGCCGCGGCCGCGAGGCCGGCACCTCGGCGGCCATGCTGGACCGCCTCAAGCTGGACGAGGCGCGCGTCGAGGCGCTGGCCCTCGCCCTGGAGACCCTGGCCGGCCTGCCGGACCCCGTGGGCACCGTGGTCCGCGGCGGCCCGCTGCCCAACGGCGTGCGGATGAGCCAGGTGCGGGTGCCCCTGGGCGTCGTGGGCGCCGTGTACGAGGCCCGTCCGAACGTCACGGTGGACATCGCCGGCATCGCCCTGAAGTCGGGCAACGGCGTGATCCTGCGCGGCGGCTCGGCCGCGGAGTCCACCAATGCGGTCCTGATCCAGGTGCTGCGGGAGGCGCTCGTGGACCAGGGCTTCGACCCCAACATCATCCAGGGCATCGACGACCTCGGACGTCCTGGCGTCGCCGCCCTGATGGCCGCCCGTGGCGCGGTGGACGTCCTCGTCCCGCGCGGCGGCCGTGAGCTGATCCAGCGCGTGGTCCGTGAGGCCCGGGTGCCCGTGATCGAGACGGGTGAGGGCAACGTGCACCTGTACGTGGACGCCTCCGCACCCAAGCAGATGGCGGTGGACATCGTGCTCAACTCGAAGACCCACCGCACCTCCGTGTGCAATGCGGCCGAGACCCTGCTGCTCCACCGGGACGCGGAGGAGGTGGGCCGAGAAGTGCTGCGCGCCCTCACCCGTGCCGGCGTGCTGCTGCACGTGGACGAGGCCGCGCGGGCCTGGCTGCCCACGCTCGCCGACCGCGGCGACCACGCCCGGGACGCCGTGGACGCCACCGAGGAGGACTGGGGCACCGAGTACCTGGACATGGAGATGGCCGTGCGCGTCGTGGACTCCCTCGACCAGGCGATCGAGCACATCGGCCGGTGGTCCACGGGCCACACCGAGGCCATCGTCACGAACGACCTGGCCGCGGCCGAGCGGTTCATCACCGAGGTGGACGCCGCGGCCGTCATCGTGAACGCGTCCACGCGCTTCACCGACGGCGGCGAGCTCGGCCTCGGCGCCGAAGTGGGCATCTCCACCCAGAAGATGCACGCCCGCGGGCCCATGGGCCTGGAGGAGCTCACGACCACCAAGTGGATCCTGCGCGGCGACGGGCAGATCCGCCGCTGAGCCGGGCTACGATGGACACCAGGACCCCTTCGGCCCGGCCCCGGCCCGGCCGTCTGACCCGCTGCACCGAGGAGCATCCATGCTGAACACCTCCCTGATCCTGGCCGCCGCCGAGGAGGGCCACCACGTCGTCAACGAGCTGCCGATGGACCCCATCTGGTACGGCCTGCTCGTCTTCGCGCTGCTGATGGCCGCCCTGGCCGCCACCATGTCCATGCGCTCCCGCGCGCTGCGCCTGCCCGAGCCCACCACCGCGGTCCAGCACCACGGCACCGGCCGCGGCTCGCACACCTCCGGTCACTGACGTCTCACCGGCCCGTCGCGTCGCCGCCTCCGCCGGGGGCGACGCGGCGGGCCGTCCGTTCGTCTCCTGAGCGCATGACCGTCGCCTCCCGCACCCCCGTCCCCGCGCCCACCGCCGGGGGCGCGCACCGTCGTCGCCTCGGCATCATGGGCGGCACCTTCGACCCGATCCACCACGGGCACCTCGTGGCCGCCTCCGAGGTGGCCGCCGAGTTCGAGCTGGACGAGGTCGTCTTCGTCCCCACGGGCCAGCCGTGGCAGAAGTCGGACCGGCAGGTCTCCCCGGCCGAGGACCGCTACCTCATGACCGTGGTGGCCACCGCCTCCAACCCCCGGTTCACCGTCTCCCGCGTGGACATCGACCGCCCCGGCGTGACCTACACCGTGGACACGCTGCGGGACTTGCGCCGCCTGCACCCGGACGCCGAGCTGTTCTTCATCACCGGCGCGGACGCCATGGGCCAGATCCTCACGTGGAAGGACGTGGACGAACTCTGGGACCTGGCGCACTTCGTCGGTGTCACCCGTCCCGGCCACGACCTCTCGGACATGGGCCTGGGCGCCGACGTCTCCCTGATGGAGATCCCCGCCATGGCGATCTCCTCCACGGACTGCCGGGAGCGCGTCCGCCGGGGCCGGCCCGTCTGGTATCTCGTCCCGGACGGCGTCGTCCAATACATCGCCAAGCACCACCTCTACGTCTCGGAAGAGGAGACCTCGTGACCGTTCCCCAGACCACCCTGGACGCCCTCACCACCGCCGCGGCCGCCGCCGCGGACAAGCTCGGCACGCACATCGTCGCGTTCGACGTCGCCGAGCGGCTCGGCCTGACCGACGCCTTCCTGATCGCCTCCGGCGCCTCGGAGCGTCAGGTCAACGCGATCGTCGACGGCGTCGAGGAGGCGCTGTTGAAGGACGAGCAGCTCAAGCCGTTGCGTCGCGAGGGCCGGTCCGACGGCCACTGGGTGCTGCTCGACTACGGACACTTCGTGGTGCACGTCCAGCATCGCGAGGACCGCGAGTTCTACGCGCTGGACCGCCTGTGGAAGGACACCCCGGCGATCGACCTCGGCCTGCCGGAGGAGAGCACCCGACCGGACGCGGCCACCCAGGACGACGGCGCCTCCGCCTCGCACGCCTCCTGAGCGGGCCGGGAGATGCGCCTGATCCTGCTGCGTCACGGCGAGACCGACTGGAACGTCCTGGACCGCTACCAGGGGCACACGGACATCGAGCTGAACGCCGAGGGGGAGCGCCAGGCCCGCCGCGCCGCCGGCGGGCCCGTGGGTGACCTGGTCGAGGACGCGGAGGAGCTCGTGGCCGTGTGCTCCCCGCTGGCCCGGGCGCGCCGCACGGCCGAGATCGTCCTCGAGGCCCGGGTGGGCGCGGCGTCCGTGGCCGTCGACCCGGAGCTGATGGAGCTGGCCGGGGGAGAGTGGGAGGGCCTGGAGCTCAGTGCCATCGCGGAACGCTGGCCGGACGAGCACCGCCTTTGGCGGGCCGAGCCGGCGCTCGACGCCGGCCCCGTGGGCGGGGAGACCCTGCGCGGGGGCGGCGAGCGGGCCCTGCGTGCGCTGCGCGGACACGTTCCCCCGCACTGGGCGGACACCCCGCGCGACGGTGGTGCCCACACCCTGCTCGTCGTGGCCCACGGTGCGCTGATCCGCGCGGCCACGGGGCTGCTCCTGCGTCACGAGGGCGAGGCCTTCGCGGCGATGGAACGGATCGGCAACGCCCGCGCCGCCGTGCTGCAGGGCGCGTTCGCTCCCGACACCGGGGCCGGGGGCTGGGGCGACTGGACCCTCGAGGGCTACAACATCTGAGGGCGCCTCGGCCCGGACGCCGATTTGGCGCCCGCGCGGGGACCGTGTACGCTGGTCGAGTTGCCAGCGAGGCGAACGGGCCGGAAACGGCGCGTGAACATCGCGGTGACGCCCACATCTGGGGGTATGGCGCAGTTGGTAGCGCGTCTGCATGGCATGCAGAAGGTCAGGGGTTCGAATCCCCTTACCTCCACCAGTCAGAAGGCCCGGTCCATGCGGACCGGGCCTTCGTCGTCGTCGGGTTCCTGTGCGGGCCCGGGCGGCGACCGCCGCCCTGCGACATCACCGCGCTGCTGCACTGCGGTGATGTCGCTCCGCCGCGGTCGGTGCGGGGGGCACGCCGGGGTATGCGGCGCGCTCCGCCGCCGTGAGTGCGGGTTCCACCGCACGGCCCTCCCGCGCCGAGGCGACGGCGGCCTCGAGCACCGCCATCACGGCGACGGCCTGGTCGGGGGTGGCGGCGTCGCTGCCCGGGCGGCCCAGGATCGCGTCGCGCACGCCCGTGTAGGACCGCTGCTGGGCTCCGGTCGGCGCGGGGACGCGCTCGATGCCCCCCTCCCCGTCGTGCAGGAGGATCGGGTCCGGGTCGACGCCCCAGCCCTCGGCGCCGGGGAGCAGACCCGCGCGCAGCTGCGCCTCCTGCTGATCCGGCAGTTCCTTCACCGCGGTGCCGCGCGTCCCGTGGACCGCGAAGCGCGGGCTGCCGCCGGCCACGAGCATCGACGCCTGCAGGACCACGCGCCGACCCGGGTACTGCAGCACGCAGTGTGCCCAGTCCTCGACCGGGGCGCCCGGACGCAGGGCCGCGAGGTCGGCGTCCACGCGATCGGGGACGCCGAAGAGCAGGAGCGCCTGGTCGACCAGGTGCGGGCCGAGGTCGAACCAGATGCCGCCCCCGGGCACCGCGGCTTCCCGCCAGCGGTCCCGGACGGTCGGGCGGAAACGGTCGATCCGGGACTCGAGGTGGACGACGTCCCCGAGCCGGCCGGAGCGGACCAGCTCGGCGACGCCCAGGAAGTCGCTGTCGAAGCGGCGGTTCTGGAACACCCGCAGCACCCGCCCCGTCTCGGCCGCGAGGTCGCGCAGCTCCCGCGCCTCGGCGAGACTCAGCGTGAAGGGCTTGTCCACCACCACGTGCCTGCCCGCCCTCAGGGCCGTGCGCGCGAGCGGCGTGTGCTGGTCGTTCGGGGCGGCGATCACCACGAGGTCCACGTCGTGGCACGCCAAGAGCGCGTCCACGTCGGGCACCACGACGACATCCGGCAGGTCCGCGTGCACCGCGTCCGGGCGGCTCGAGACGACATGGGTGAGAGTGAGTCCCTCCGTGGCGTGGAGCAGGGGGACGTGGAACGTCTTGCCGACGAACCCGTAGCCGATCAGCGCGGTGCGGATCGGTGCGTCAGTGGGGGACATGCAGGACCTCCTGGGCTGGCAGCGGGCATGGGAGCGTCTCCTGCACGCTAGGCCGTGGGACCGCGGCGGTCCATCGACGCCGCCCGGCCGGTTTGCACGGTTGCTGCAGGCCGGGTATTCTGTTCAGGTGCTCCGGCCGGTCCGCCGGAAACGGGGGCATCACCCACCTGGGGGTATGGCGCAGTTGGTAGCGCGTCTGCATGGCATGCAGAAGGTCAGGGGTTCGAATCCCCTTACCTCCACCCGTCGGAAGGCCCGGTCCATTTGGACCGGGCCTTCGTCGTCGTGGCGGCCGGTTCGCCGTCGAGAACCACCGGTCACGGCCGGGTTGCGGTCCAGTGTCGATCACGCATCGACGTCGCATAGCTCTTTCATGGCAGGCTCTCGGCGGACAGACTCGAGGCGTCCCCACCCGTGGAGCCCGGAACACCGGTGCTGCAGAGGCGGGGGCCGCTGGCCCTGTCCGGCCGACTCAGTGAGGAGCTGCCATGTCCGTCATCCGTACCCGTCGTCCCTCCCTCCGTCACCTGCCCGTCGCCGTCGCCGCCGCCGGCCTCGTCACCACCGTCGCCCTCGCCGGCCCCGCCGCCGCCTGGGACGACGCCCACGGCCCCCAGGCCGGCTACTTCCAGGCCGTCGACCACGAGAACGTCACCACCGCCTTCTTCCAGACCTACGACGGCTACGACCCGGAGGACCTCACGCTCACGCTCACCCCGGTGGCCGAGGACGGCACCCGCCTGGAGGGCGGCCAGGAGGTCGAGTTCACCGCCCTGGACGTCATCGACGGCGGTGCGGTGGACGTCCTCGAGACCCGCCGCGCGCTCGGCGCGGCCGGTGCAGGCCTGGTGCGGTACGACGTCGTGGCCGACGGGCAGATGCTGAACATGGGCATCACGCTCCAGGCGGACACCGACCTCGCCGACGATCAGGGGGCGGCCGTGCACTCCGTCGACGGCCCCCAGATGGCCCACCTCGGGGACCGGCCCCTGGTCTGGGACTCGGCCATGCAGTCGGCTCCCGGGGTGGAGGGCGCCGAGATCGTCCACCTGGTCGCCGCGCCGACGATGGAGAACACCTACGCGGCGGTCGTGTCCGAGCCGGCCCACGGCGAGGTCTTCGCGTTCCGTGACTCGGAGCACTCCGAGCTCCGTGCCTGGTACATCCCCGAGAAGGGCTTCGTCGGCACGGACACCTTCACCGTCGACTTCCACAGCGACCATGTCGCCCATGTCCAGACCGTCACCGTGCACGTCGGGGAGGAGATCCCCGCCGCGTACGACGGCTTCCTCGATGCCGAGGACGGCGTCCTCAGCGGGAAGCCGCTCGACCTGACCGACCCGGACACCGCCGCGGCGCTCGCCGCGTTCCGGGGCGACGAGGCCGCCCCGGCTCCGGAGGACGAGGAGGAGCAGCCCGCTCCGGTCGAGGACGACGCCGACGAGCAGCACACGACCCCGGACACCGTCGAGACGGGGCAGTCCACCGGCTGGTGGCTGGCCGGCCTCGGCGCCGCCGCCGCGGGGGTGCTGGTCGCGGCCCGCCGTCGTCTGGGCCTGACCGACTGAAAATCCGCCGCGCACAGATCCGTCGACGCGCCGCCCCTCTCACACACAGGGGCGGCGCGTCCGTGCCGGCCTGACACGTGGCCGGCAGTCCGCGCGTCAGTCGCCGAGGCCCGCGAGCAGCAGGTCCAGTCCCTCCTCGAAGGGTGCGTCCGCATAGGGGTTCCGCGCCCCCGTCGCGCGCGTGCCCCCACCCGCCCGGAACGCCTCGGCGGCCGCGCCAAGCGCGGGCAGCCGCTCCTGCGCCCCCGCCACCTCGAAGATGTCGGCCGGAGCGTCGACGTCGTACGCAGACCCGTAGATGAACGACTCGAGCGCGATCACCCGGGCCAGCACCTGCTCCGGCGCCAGACCGGTCCGGGCCAACACCGCGCACACCGTCTCGTAGACCCGCTGCGTCGACGGGGCTCCCTCGATCGGCAGGGTCGCGATGAGCGGGATCAGCGGCGGATGGGCCGCGAAGACGTCCCGGTAGGAGCGCGCCCACGCCCGCAGGGCGGCGACGACGGGCACCTCGCCCCGGATCGCGGCCTCCAGCTCGACGAGCGAGACCTCGCCCATCACGGCGTCCTGCAGCAGGACGAGCAGCTCATGCTTGCCGCTGATGTGGTTGTAGAGCGCGCTCGGCGCCACGCCCAGGCGACGGCCGACCGCCGCCATGGTGAGCCCTTCGTATCCCTCGGTGCGGGCGACCGCGAGCGCCGCGTCCGCGATCGCTGCGCGGCTCAGAGCGGGGGAGAGAGGTCGTCCGCGGCGGCGGCGCGTCCGGAGCGGTTCGGGGGTCTCGTCCATCCGGCCATTCTGACCCGTCGGACGGGCAGGAGGTGTCAGGCCGGCTACGGACCAGCCTTCCCTTCCCGGCGCGCGGCCCGTACAGTGAGCGCCGACACTCTAAATGAACGGCATTCACCCGGGCCCCGCCCGATGCCCCGTCCCCGCCAGAGGAGCACCCCATGACCACCGCCCCCGCCACCGCCGGCCGCGAGCGCCGGACGAGCGACGTCGTCGTGATCGGCGCCGGCCCGGCCGGCCTCATGGCCGCCCGCACCGCGAAGGCCCAGGGCCTGTCCGTCACCGTCCTGGAGGCTCGCCGGCGCGTCGGCGGCCGCACCTGGAACGGCCTGGTCGAGGGCGCCGACGGCAAGGACCACTTCATCGAGATCGGCGGCCAGTGGATCTCCCCGGACCAGACCCGCCTCATCTCCCTGGTGGAGGAGCTCGGCCTGCCGACGTTCTCCCGCTTCCGCGACGGTCGCAACGTCTACGTGGACCCGCGCGGAGAACGCCACGTCTACGACGGCCTCGACTTCCCGGTGGCCGAGAAGACGGACCGGGAGATGGATCGCCTGATCGCCAAGATCGACGAACTGACCGCCGAGATCGACGCCGCCGCCCCGTGGGAGCACCCGCGGGCCGCCGAGCTGGACAAGATCTCCTTCCGGCACTGGCTGGAGCAGCAGTCCGACGACCCGGAGGCCATCGACAACGTCTCCATCTACATCGCCTCCGGCATGCTGACCAAGCCCTCCCACACCTTCTCCCTGCTCCAGGCGCTGCTCATGTCCGCCTCGGCGGGGTCGTTCCGCAACCTGGTGGACGAGGACTTCATCCTGGACAAGCGCGTCGAGGGCGGCATGCAGTCCGTGTCCCTGGCCATGGCCGCCGAGCTGGGCGACGACGTCGTCCTCGGCCAGCCGGTGCGCACCCTGCGCTGGGCCGAGCCGGACCCGTCCACCGCGGACGAGAAGAACGGTGTGGCCGCAGACGTGCGCAACGGCGTGGCGCACGACGGCGCCGCCGGCGACGTCGTGGCGCTCACTGACGACTACGAGGTGCACGCCCGCTACGCGGTCCTGGCCGTCCCGCCGAACCTCTACAGCCGCATCTCCTTCGAGCCGCCGATGCCGCGCGAGCAGCAGATCGCGCACCAGCACATCTCCATGGGCCTGGTCATCAAGGTGCACGCCGTGTACGAGACCCCGTTCTGGCGCGAGGAGGGCCTGTCCGGCACGTGCTTCGGTGGGGGCCGTCTCGTCCAGGAGATCTATGACAACACCAACCGCGGCGAGAACCTGGCCGGTGGCGCCCCGGGCAAGGAGGACCCGCACGGCACCCTCGTCGGCTTCGTGTCCGACGTGTACGCGGAGCAGATGTGGGCCCTGCCGGAGGAGGAGCGCAAGGCCGCGATCCTCGGCGCCATGGCCGAGTACCTCGGCCCCCGGACCCTCGAGCCGATCGCGTTCTTCCTCTCGGACATGGCCGCCGAGGAGTGGACCCGAGGCGCCTACGCCACCAGCGACGACCTCGGCGGGCTCTCCCGCTGGGGCCACCTCCAGAACCGCCCGACCGGTCCCATCCACTACGCGTGCTCGGACATCGCAGCCGAGGGCTACCAGCACGTGGACGGCGCGATCCGCATGGGCGAGGCCGCCGCCCTGGCCATCGCCGAGCGGGAAGCCACTGACGCGGGGCAGCCCACCGGCTGACCGGCCCGACGGACAAGGACATCCTCATGAGCGCATCCACCCCACGACGCCGCGTCGTCGACAATGAGGGACACGAGCACGTGTACCCGACCACCTCCGCCATCGAGCAGGTCAACCTGCTCAACCCGGGCGGGGTGAGCAACAAGGGGCTCCAGGCCGGCAAGGTCGGCCTGCTCGGGGCGGTGGTGATCGGCGTCTCCGTCGTCGCCCCCGCCTACACGTTGACCTCGGGCCTCGGGCCGACCATCAGCACCGTCGGCACCCACGTGCCCGCGATCCTGCTGCTCGGCTTCATCCCGATGCTCCTGGTGGCCCTCGGCTACCGGGCGCTGAACACGCGGGTGCCGGACTCCGGCACGTCGTTCACCTGGGCCACGCACGCCTTCGGGCCGTATGTCGGGTGGATGGGCGGCTGGGGGCTCATCGCCGCCTCCGTGATCGTGCTGTCCAACCTGGCGGCCGTCGCCGTCGACTTCACGTTCCTGCTGCTCGCCCAGATCACCGGGAGCCAGGCCATCGCGGACCTGGCCGGCAACCTGTGGGTCAACATCCCCCTGACCCTGGTGTACCTGGCCCTGGCCGGATGGATCTCGCACCGCGGCATGGAGACCACCAAGCACCTGCAGTACATCCTGGTGGCCTTCCAGATCCTGGCCCTCGGTGCGTTCGCGGTCGCCGCCCTGACGCAGTCCTCCCGTGGCGCGGGCTTCGACCCCACCCCGGTGCAGCTGGACTGGTTCAACCCGTTCACCGCGGGCGACTTCAGTGTGGTCGCGGCCGGCGTCTCCCTGTCCATCTTCCTGTTCTGGGGCTGGGACGTGACCCTCACGATGAACGAGGAGACCAAGGACCCCGAGCGCACCCCCGGCCGGGCCGCCGCCGTCACCGTGTTCGTCATCATCGCCGTCTACATCCTGTCCGCCCTGGCCGTGATCTCCTGGGCGGGCATCGGCTCCGAGGGCCTGGGCGCGGGCAACCCGGACAACCAGGAGTCGATCTTCGCGGTCCTCGCCGGCCCGATCCTGGGCCCCTTTGCCGTGATCATGTCCAGCGCGATCCTCGTCAGCTCCCTGGCCTCCCTGCAGTCCACCATGGTCTCCCCGGCCCGCACCCTGCTGGCGATGGGCTTCTACCGGGCTGTGCCCGCGCGCTTCGCCGAGCTGAGCCCCCGGTTCAACAGCCCGGCCTTCGCGACCTGGGTGTGCGCGGGCTTCGCCGGCCTCTTCTACGTCGTCACGCGGCTGCTCTCCGAGAACGCCCTGTGGGACACCATCACCGCTCTGGGCCTGATGATCTGCTTCTACTACGGCATCACCGCCCTGGCCTGCGTCTGGTACTTCCGCCGCGAGTGGTTCACCTCGGTGGGCAACGCCCTCACCACCTTCCTGTTCCCGCTGATCGGCGGCCTCGTGCTGCTGGTGATGTTCTGCGTGACCGCGATGGACTCCACCGACCCCGACTACGGCTCCGGCTCCTCCGTGTTCGGTGTCGGCACCGTGTTCATCCTGGGCATGGGCGTGCTGGCCATCGGCGTGGTACTGATGATGTGGACGCGGCTGCGCCACCCGGCCTACTTCCGTGGCGAGACCCTGCCGCAGACGGACTCGACCCGACCCATCCCGATCATCCGTCCGGACGACGACGGCACTGCCGTGGTCCGGGACCCCAACGAGAGGACCCACTCATGAGCACCCCCACCGGCTATCGCGTGCAGGACCCCAGCACCGACCAGGTCGTGGAGACCTTCCCCGCCCTCGCCGACGGTGAGGTCGACCAGGTGCTGGCCGCCGCCGAGACCGCCCAGCGCGCATGGGCCGCCCGCCCCATCGAGGAACGCGCCACCATCGTGCAGAAGGTCGCGGACCTCTTCGAGGAGCGCAAAGACGAGCTCGCGCAGATCATCGCCACCGAGATGGGCAAGCGCGTGACCGAGGGCGTCGAGGAGGCGGAGTTCAGCTCGGCCATCTTCGGCTACTTCGCGGACAAGGGCCCCACCCTCGCCGCGGACCGCCCCATCGAGACCTACGGGGGCGGCCGCGCCATGATCCGCCACCTGCCCCTGGGCGTGCTGCTGGGGGTCATGCCCTGGAACTTCCCGTACTACCAGATCGCCCGTTTCGCCGCGCCGAACCTCATGCTCGGCAACGCGATCGTGCTCAAGCACGCCGAGATCTGCCCCCGCTCGGCCCTGGCCGTGCAGCAGATCATGGACGACGCCGGCGTGCCGGCCGGCGTGTACACCAACGTCTTCGCCACGCACGACCAGATCGCCGAGTTCATCGCCGACCCGCGCGTGGCCGGCGTGTCCCTGACCGGCTCCGAGCGGGCCGGCTCCGTGATCGGCGCGCTCGCGGGCCAGCACCTCAAGAAGGCCGTCCTCGAGCTCGGCGGGTCGGACCCGTACATCGTGCTCGACGCCGAGGACCCGGCCGAGGCCGCCCGCACCGCGTGGGCGACCCGCATGTACAACATGGGCCAGGCCTGCAACTCCAACAAGCGCATGATCGTCACGGCGGACATCCACGACGCCTTCGTGGCCGAGCTGGTGTCCCTGGCCGAGGCCATGAAGCCCGGGGAGGCCACCGACGAGGACCCGACGGTCTTCACCCCGCTGTCCTCGCGCGGTGCCGCCGAGGGCCTGGCCGAGCAGGTGGAGCGGGCCCGTCAGCAGGGGGCGACCGTCCACGTCGGCGGGACCGTCACGGACGAGGCGGGCGCCCGCTTCGCCCCGGCCGTGATCACGGGCGTCACCTCCGAGATGGACGCCTACCGTGAGGAGCTCTTCGGCCCCGTCGCCGTCGTCTACAAGGTGGAGTCCGCGGACGAGGCGCTCGCCCTCGCCAACGACTCCCAGTACGGCCTGGGCGGCGCCGTGTTCTCCCAGGACGAGGCCCAGGCCGAGCGGATCGCCCGGCAGCTCGAGGTCGGCATGGCCAACGTCAACACGCCGGCGGGCGAGGGGGCGGAGATCCCGTTCGGCGGCGTCAAGCGCTCCGGCTTCGGCCGCGAGCTCGGCCCGCTCGGCATGGACGAGTTCGTCAACAAGCAGATGTACTTCGTCCAGGACTGACACCCCACGACGACGACGGGCCCGCCTCCGGTGACCGGAGGCGGGCCCGTCCGCGTCCCGCCGGCGTGGCGGGAGCGATGGGTCAGCGACGCGCCTGTCACACAGCGGGTTCTAGGCTGGCGCGCCCTTGTCCCTTCATCCGGGGCGTGGCCATCATGGACCGGATCCCCGTCGAGAACTGCAGAATCGAGAATGTCTGATGTACCCCACCCCGATTACCTTCGACGTGGCGCGCGCCGGCCGCGCTCTCGCCCAGGTCAGTGTCCGCACCCTGGCCACCGCGGCCGGTCTCGAGAAGGAGCAGCTGCGCCGCTTCGAGAAGGGGCTGGCCGACCTGCGGGTGGACGAGCGTCTGCGTCTGGAGAAGGCCCTGCTGAAGTACGGCGTCGGGCTGGTCCCGGAGGACGAGTTCGGCGGCACGGGGGTCCGCCGGATCTTCACCGCCGAGAAGTCCCGGCGCATCGAGGCCATGGAGAACGAAGGCGGCCCCGCGTACGAGGACGACATCTGAGTCCTCCGCCGACAGGCGGACGGCCCCGCATCCCGGGCAGGGATGCGGGGCCGTCGTCGTCGGTCCGCCGGTGGCGGGGGCTCAGGCGGACTGCAGCGCGTTCGTGACCTCGCTCAGGCCCTCCTTGAGGAGGTCTTCACCGATGGTCAGCGGCGGCAGGAAGCGTACGACGTTGCCGTAGGTGCCGCAGGTGAGCAGGATGACGCCGGCGGCGCGCACGGCCGCGGCCACGGTGGCGGTCAGCGTCGCGTCCGGCTCGCCGGTGGCGGGGTCCACGAACTCGATCGCCATCATCGCGCCGCGGCCGCGGACCTCGGCGATGCGGTCGTCGGCGTTCTGCGCGAAGTGCTCGCGGATGACCTGCTCGATCCGGCGGGCCTTCTCCAGGAGACCGTCCTCCTCGACGGCCTCGAACACGGCGAGCGCCGCCGCCGTGGCGACGGGGTTGCCGCCGTAGGTGCCCCCGAGGCCGCCCGGGTGCACGGAGTCCATCACCTCGGCGCGGCCGGTGACGCCGGAGAGCGGCATGCCGCCGGCGATGCCCTTGGCGGTCGCCATCAGGTCCGGCTCGATGCCCTCGGTCTCGGAGGCGAACCAGGCGCCGGTGCGGGCGATGCCGGACTGGACCTCGTCCGCGATGAACAGGACGTCGTTGGCCTTGCACCACTCGACCACGGCCGGCAGGAAGCCCTCGGCCGGGACGATGAAGCCGCCCTCGCCCTGGATCGGCTCCATGATCACGGCGGCCAGGTTGTCGGCACCGATCTGCTTCTCCAGCGCGGAGATGGCGCGCTGCGCGGCCTCGGCGCCGGACAGGCCGTCCCGCAGCGGGTAGGAGCCGGGCACGCGGTAGATCTCGGGGGCGAACGGTCCGAAGCTGTGCTTGTAGGGCATGGACTTGGCGGTCAGCGCCATCGTCAGGGTGGTGCGGCCGTGATAGGCGTGGTCGAACGCGGCCACGGCCTGCCTGCCGGTGTAGGCGCGGGCCACCTTGACGGCGTTCTCCACGGCCTCGGCGCCGGAGTTGAACAGGGCGGTGCGGGTCTCGCCGGGGATCGGGCTGGTGCGGTCCAGCTGCTCGGCCACGGCCACGTAGCCCTCGTAGGGGGTGATCATGAACGAGGTGTGGGTGAACTGCGCGACCTGCTCCTGGACGGCGGCCACGACGCGCGGGTGGGAGGCGCCCACGGAGGTGACGGCGATGCCGGAGGCCAGATCGATCAGGCGGTTGCCGTCCACGTCCTCGAGGATGCCGCCCGCGGCGCGGGCCGCGTACACCGGCATCGTGGTGGCCACGCCGGCTGGGACGGCGCGCTTCTGGCGCTCGGCGAGCTCACGGGAGCGTGGGCCGGGCAGCTCGGTGGCCAGGTGGCGGGTCTGCTCGAGGTCGGGGGTGGCGGTCATGGGGATGCCTCCTGGGGACGGCTCACGGGGAGCGGGGACGACGGGTGGGCACGACGACGACGCGTCGGGCCGCGTCCTCCCATGGTGGGGCGTCGAGGCCATGCCGTCCAGTGATGATCCGGCATGGAGGCTATGCTTATCCGGCATGGAGGAGAAACTGCTCAGGGCCTTCGTCACGGTGGCCGAGGTCGGCACGGTCTCGGGGGCCGCGATCCGCCTGGATCTCCTGCAGTCCGCGCTCAGTCGGCAGCTGCAGCGGCTTCAGCGTGAGCTGCGCCTGCCACTGTTCGCCCGGGTCGGCGGCCGGCTCGAGCTGACGACGGCCGGCGAGGCGTTCCTCCCGGTGGCGCGCGAGGTCCTCGTCGCCCATCGCCGGGCGGAGCAGGCGGCCCGCACGCTCGCCTCCGGTCGGCTCACGGACGTGGCCGTGGCCGCACCGGGCACCACCCTCATCGACGTCGTGCTGCCGTTCGTGGCCACCTTCGGGGAGGAGGACCCGCGCCCGCGCGTCGCGGAGACCCAGCTGGACGACTCGCTGCTCGACGCCGTCGCGCGGCACGACCTCGTGGTGATGCCGACGGTGCCGCCGCCCTCCGTCGCGTCGCTGCCGCTGATGGACCTGCCGGTCTGGGCGTACGTCGCCCCGGGCCACCCCTGGGCGGGCCGGACGCGAGTGTCCCTCAACGAGCTCGTGGCCCAACCCGTCGTCGCGCCCGCCCGCACCTTCATGGCGCGGCGCGTCCTCGACGGCGCCGTGGCCGTGGCGGGCCTCACGCCGCCGGCCCTCACCGAGGCGAACTCCGGGCGGGTGGCCCAGGCCCTGGTCGCGACGGGGGCGGGCGTCGCCGTCGTCACCGAGGACCCGGCCTTCGGGCTGACGCCGGTGCGGGTCATCGCGCAGGGGCGGACGCTCGCGGTACGACTGCACGCGGCGTGGCGGGAGGACCACTTCGCCGCCGAGACGCTGCAGGCGCTCGCCCGTCGCCTGCAGGCCTTCGTCCGGGACCGCTATGCCGAGCCCGGGGATGACGCGCCGCGCTGAGGCCGGAGCGCGTGAGACCATGCCGTCGTCGGACGCGGCCCCGGGCGGGCCGCGTCGATGCACACGAGGGGAGAACCCGGATGAACACCACCGTCCGACGCGCCCTGTGGGTGGTCCTGGTGCTGCTGTGCCTGGGCCTCGTGTTCCTCGCGCTGCGCGGGGTGCTGGCGGTCGGCGCCGTGCCGATCAGCGCTGCCCCCACCCTCAGCGCCACGGCGTCCGCGACCCCGTCGCCGTCGTCCTCAGCACGCTCCACGCCCAGCCCTGCACCGACGGCCACACCGACCCCGACGCCGACCCCGTCCTCCGCGGCACCCACGGGCGAAGCGGCGGTTCCCGGCGGGACCCAGGAACCCGCCGGCACGCCCACATCGGCGGAGCCCACGCCGTCCGAGGAGCCGACCCCCACCGAGGAGCCAGCCCCCGCCGCGGCCGCCCACCTCTCCGGCCCCGCCGCCCCGTGGGACGAGATCACGGCGACGCCCGTGCACGTGGACGTCCACCAGGACGGCGAGCAGATCGTCGGAGCGGGGATCGACCTCACGCAGTTGGACGAGGGCGGCGAACTGGACCCGGAGCCGCAGACGGTCGGCTGGTACGGCCCGCCGCAGTGGGGCACCACGCCGGGGGAGCGGTCCCGGTACGCGGGGGTCCTGGCCGGGCACGTCGTCTACTACGGCGTGCGGGACGTGTTCTGGAACCTGGGCGACGTGCGGGCGGGCGCCGTCGTCGTGGTGACGTACGACGACGGCACGCAGGCCGCCTTCGAGGCGGACGCGGACGCGGTCTCGGTGGAGAAGGAGGCGCTCACCGAGGATCCGGCGCACCGCTGGGCATGGGAGCCCGGGGGCGATGACGCAAAGGTCACGCTGATCACGTGCGACCTCGTGCCGGGCACCGGGATGGCCGGGAACGCCTTCAACAACTGGGTGGTGCAGGCCACCCGCGTCGCCTGAGGCCGCGGCGACCCCGGGGCCGGCAGGCCGGAGGGGTACCCTGGGGAGGCCGGGGCGGCCGACCGCGTCGGACCGCCATTGACCCCGTGACCGGGTGACGACCGCCGAGAGGACCTGCGCCCATGAGCCGAGCCGACATCGCCACCGCCCGCGTGCGCCCCCGCCGCTGGAGCGTGGCCGTCGGAGGGGCGCTCCTGAGCATCACCCTGGCCACCGGCGGCTGCAGCGTCGCCGAGGAGCCCGGACAGACCGGTGGCACGGAGGCGGGGAACACCTACCTGGAGGGCGTGCTGGCCAGCCCCAGCCAGACGTCCGCCGACCCGCTCGCGGCGGACATCCAGTTCGCGGGTCTGCTGCTGCGCAACCACCGCGACGCGATCCAGCAGTCCGATGAGGTGCTGGGCAAGGACGGCGTGGACCAGGAGATCCGGGCCACCGCCGAACGGATGAAGTCCGAGCACGAGGAGCGGGCGCGCCGGCTCGAGTCGATGCTCGAGGGCTGGGGCGTCCCCTCGGATGACGTGCGCGGTGCGGGTGCCGAGTCGACCCCGTCTGCGCAGCCCGAGTCCACGGAGGACGCGGAGCCGACCCAGATCGTGGGCGACGAGTTGCGCGCCGGACTCCTGTCCGACCGGGAGAAGAACGTGCTGGCCGCCGCCGAGCCGGAGGAGGCAGGACGGATCTACCTGCTCCAGATGCGCCGCCTCTATCAGGGCGCGCTGACGATCTCCGCCACGGAGGCGGAGGACGGCTCGGACGACGCGGCGAAGGAGCTGGCCTCCAGCGTGGTCGAGGGCCATCGCAAGGAGCTGGAGAGTTTGGCCGCGACGCTCGGGGAGATGGGCGTGATCGGGTCGAGCGGGGCGCGCACGGCGGAACCGTCCGGGTTCACCGGCCCCATCAAGATCGAGGGCACCGGCGCCGACGGCGGCTCCGTCCCCTCGGACTTCGTCCCGGAGTCGGTGCAGGAGGTGCGCAACTTCCGCGCCACCCAGAAGCCGGTGCTGCCGTCGTCGAGCTCGCCCAGTTCCTCCGGCGCGTCGGGCTCCGCCAGCGCCTCCGGCCGGGACGCCGAGGACCAGCGGGGGCGGGACGCCGCGTCGGCGAGCCCGTCGCCCAGCCCGGCCGACACGGCGCAGGCCACCCCGCGCCCCTCCTCCGGGGCGAGCCCCTCGCCCAGCGCGTCCCGCTGACGCGCGGCGCCGGCCGGCCCGATCCGCATCGCGCGTCGCCGTGACCGAGTCGATAGCGCTTCGTCACCGGACAGTGACCCGCCTCACGTCCGCGCGGCGTAGATTCGTGCCGAAGCGGCGAGTGCGGCATCCGGTCGACCTCGGGCGTCCGAGCCGGAGAACCCTTCGGCCCGTCGCAGCACCGCACCCCTGGAGGAGCACGATGCGCACCGCCCGACCGACCCGCCTTGCCGCCGCCCTGGGCGTCGGCGTCCTTCTCACCGGCGTGGGGGCGACCCCCGCCCTCGCCTCACCCGCCCACCCCGCTGGATGGACCGCCGAGCACGGCCTGCCCGGCGGCTCCTTCCTCGTGGCCAGCGCGGAGGGTGAGACCGGTGCCTCCTTCGGCACCGAGTTCGAGGTGGACGAGTCCGACGTCCGCCTCACGGTGGCTCCGGTGCTGGAGGGGGAGGCCCGCGGTGCCGAGACCGAGGTCCCGTTCACGTACGACGACGAGTTGGAGCGCGGTGACTTCGACGTCGCCGCGGCCCGGCGGAGCCTGGGCGAGTCGGGGACCGGTCCCGTCGTCTACACCCTCTCTGTCCTGGGCGGCGAGGTGGCCGCCCTCACCTACGGTCCGGACGCCGACCTCACCGACGCTGACCCGGGCGAGCCGCTGCGCGCCGACCAGCGTCATGAGCTCGGCTTCCAGATGCTCCCCACCGTCTGGGACACCACCCTGCTCGCGGCGCCGGGGGAGCGACACGTGTTCATCTCCTCGTACACGGGCGATGAGGCGGCGCCGCTGACGCTCGTCGCGGGCCCGGCCCAGGGCCGGGTCGTCGAGGTGACGGAGGAGGAGGCCGGCGGGCCGCGCGGCTACGTGTACCAGGCTCCTGAGGGCTTCACCGGATCCGACACCGTCACCCTGCGGGCCACGAGGGACGGCGTGACGACGACGCGGACGGTGACCGTGCGGTTCGGCGATCCCCGCGTGGACCTCTACGACTGGGAGAACGGGCGGATCCCGGGGTTCGTGACCTTCCCCGTGGCCGGCCTGTTCGACGACGCTGCAGCTCCGGGCCAGCCGGCCGATCCCGACACTCCCACCTCGCCGGCGGATCCCGAGACCCCTGCGGACCCGGCCGAGGGCAAGCACACGGTGCCGGACGCGGTCGAGACCGGGCGTGGTCCGACGGCGTGGCCCGTCGCCGTCGCGGTGCTGGCCGCGGGCGTCCTGGCCGTGGCGCGCCGGCACCGCGTCGCGTCCTGACCGCTCCGGTCAGCGGGGCGCGAGCAGCGCGCTCTTCTCCGGGTGCTCGTCGAACCACTGGGCGACGTACCAGCACATCGGCACGATGCGGCGGCCCCCTGCGGGGCCGCCGTTCGTCTCGATGTCCGCGACTGCGCCGGCGGTCAGCGTGGCGGCGTGGCCCTGGCCGCGGTGCACGGGGATGGTGAACGCGCGGTTCAGGGAGACGGCCGCGCCGTTGTCCCGGAAGTCGAGGACGGCGAGCAGTGTGCCGCCGTCGTGGAGCTCGTAGCGGGACTCGGCGTCATTGCGGGTGACGGTGGGGGAGGTGCTCATGCCGGGGCAACCCGCGGTGGTGACGGGGTATTCCGACGCCGGACGGTGGCGGGCTCCTACATGTAGTGGTCCGCGGGGGTCGGACACGCCGCTCGCAGACGTGGCGAACTCGCCTTTCCGGCTGTGGGAACCCGGCCCCGAGATCTCCACCGGCTGTGGACAGTCGACCTCGGTCCCGGCGTGTCCCGCATGTCCGCGCGGATCGTCTCGCACAGCAGGGTGTGGACAGGATGGGCAGAGGGTGGGGATACGTAACTACAGCGATGTGACTACTACATGTAGGGATGGTTCCCGGCCGTGATCACTAGATGTAGTATCGACGCAGATGTTCGGCACGCCCCGCGATGCACCTCGCGAGCGCCGCGCCGACACCCGCAGACCACCAGAGACCACGAAGGAACAGGGATCGCCATGACCGTCACCGTGTACACCAAGCCGGCCTGCGTGCAGTGCAACGCCACCTACCGTGCACTGGACAAGAAGGGCATCGCCTACGAGGTCGTGGACATGTCCCAGGACCCCGCCGCCCTCGAGCGCGTCCGTGCCCTCGGCTTCATGCAGGCCCCCGTCGTCGTCACCGAGACCGACTCCTGGTCCGGCTTCCGCCCGGACAAGATCGCCGAGCTCGCCGAGTCCGCCGCGGCATCGGTGGCCTGACCGGAGCCGACATGACCGTCGCCGCGGACCCGAGCCACATCCGCTCGGCCGAGGCGCAGGGGCTCGTCCCCACCGACGCGGGACTGATCTACTTCTCCTCCGCCTCCAACTACACGCACCGCTTCGTCGAGAAGCTCGAGCTGCCCGAGGACCGGGTGGCTCGACTGCCGTTGATCACCCGGGAGCCCACCCTCGGGGCCACCGCCCCGTACGTCCTGATGACCCCCACCTACGGCGGGGGCAGCGGGCCGGGCGCGGTCCCGAAGCAGGTGATCAAGTTCCTCAACGTCCCGGAGAACCGTCACTGGATTCGGGGCGTGATCGCGTCCGGGAACACCAACTTCCATGAGGGCTACTGCCTGGCCGGCTACATCATCTCCCGCAAGTGCCAGGTGCCCCTCATGTACAAATTCGAGCTGATGGGCACGCCCGACGACGTCGAACGCGTCCGCGGCGGCCTGGAAGGACTGTGGACATGACCACCACCGCACCCACCGAGGCGGACCTCATCCGCCAGGCGAAGAACATGCCCGCCGAGTGGCAGAACCTCGGCTACCACGAGCTCAACGCCATGCTGAACCTCTACGGCGCCGACGGTCGCATCCAGTTCGAGGCCGACCACGCGGCCGCGCGCCAGTACTTCCTGCAGCACGTCAACACCAACACGGTGTTCTTCCACGACCTGGAGGAGAAGCTCGACTACCTGCAGAAGAACGACTACTACGAGACCGAGACGTTCGAGCAGTACCCCTTCGAGTTCATCCGGGGCCTGTTCGATCGTGCCTACAAGGCCAAGTTCCGCTTCCCGACATTCCTCGGCGCGTTCAAGTTCTACACCTCGTACGCCCTGAAGACCTTCGACGGCAAGCGCTACCTCGAGCGCTACGAGGACCGCGTCGCCGTCGTCGCCCTCCACCTGGCCCGGGGCGACCAGGAGCTGGCCACCCACCTGGTGGACGAGATGATCGCCGGCCGCTTCCAGCCGGCCACCCCCACCTTCCTCAACTCGGGCAAGAAGCAGCGCGGCGAGCTCGTCTCCTGCTTCCTGCTGCGCATCGAGGACAACATGGAGTCGATCGCCCGCGGCATCAACTCCGCCCTGCAGCTGTCCAAGCGCGGCGGCGGCGTGGCCCTCTCGCTGACCAACATCCGCGAGCACGGCGCGCCCATCAAGCAGATCGAGAACCAGTCCTCCGGCGTCATCCCCGTGATGAAGCTCCTCGAGGACTCCTTCTCCTACGCCAACCAGCTCGGCGCGCGCCAGGGCGCCGGCGCGGTGTACCTCAACGCGCACCACCCGGACATCCACCGCTTCCTCGACACCAAGCGCGAGAACGCGGACGAGAAGATCCGCATCAAGACCCTCTCCCTCGGCGTCGTGATCCCGGACATCACGTTCCAGCTGGCGAAGAAGAACGAGGACATGTACCTGTTCTCGCCGTACGACGTCGAGCGCGTCTACGGGGTGCCGTTCTCCGAGATCTCCGTGACCGAGAAGTACTACGAGATGGTCGACGACGCGCGGATCAAGAAGACCAAGATCAACGCGCGCGAGTTCTTCCAGACCATCGCCGAGATCCAGTTCGAGTCCGGCTACCCGTACGTCGTGTTCGAGGACACCGTGAACGCCGCGAACCCGATCAAGGGCCGCATCACCATGTCCAACCTGTGCTCCGAGATCCTGCAGGTCTCCGAGGCCTCCGAGTACAACGAGGACCTGAGCTACGCCCACGTGGGCCAGGACATCTCCTGCAACCTCGGCTCGATGAACATCGCCAAGACCATGGACTCGCCGGACTTCGGCCGGTCCGTGGAGACCGCGATCCGTGCGCTGACGGCCGTGTCGGTCATGTCCGACATCCAGTCGGTGCCGTCCATCGCCAAGGGCAACGCCGCCTCCCACGCCATCGGCCTGGGGCAGATGAACCTCCACGGCTACCTGGCGCGCGAGCGCGTCCACTACGGCTCGGAGGAGGGCATCGACTTCACGAACATGTACTTCTACGCGGTGCTGTTCCACGCGCTGCGGGCCTCGAAC
This sequence comes from Micrococcus sp. CS26, assembly GCF_055522295.1. NCBI lineage: Bacteria > Bacillati > Actinomycetota > Actinomycetes > Micrococcales > Micrococcaceae > Micrococcus > Micrococcus sp. CS26. The sequence continues at coordinate 3,683 of NZ_JBVFVY010000020.1, read as the reverse complement.
CGGATCGCCATCGAGACCGGCCAGCGGTTCGGCGGGTTCGAGGACTCGAAGTACGCCTCCGGAGAGTTCTTCGACAAGTACACGGATCAGGAGTGGGCGCCCGCCACCGAGCGCGTCGCCGAGCTGTTCGCCGAGGCCGGCATCGCCCTGCCCACGCAGGACGACTGGCGTGAGCTGAAGGCCTCCGTCATGGAGCACGGCATCTTCAACCGCAACCTGCAGGCCGTCCCGCCCACGGGCTCGATCTCCTACATCAACAACTCGACCTCCTCGATCCACCCGGTGGCCTCGAAGATCGAGATCCGCAAGGAGGGCAAGCTCGGCCGCGTCTACTACCCGGCGCCGTACCTCACCAACGAGAACCTCGAGTACTACGAGGACGCGTACGAGATCGGCTACGAGAAGATCATCGACACGTACGCCGCGGCGACGCAGCACGTGGACCAGGGCCTGTCCCTGACGCTGTTCTTCAAGGACACGGCCACCACCCGTGACCTGAACCGCGCGCAGATCTACGCGTGGACGAAGGGCATCAAGACGATCTACTACATCCGCCTGCGCCAGCTCGCGCTGGAGGGCACCGAGGTCGAGGGCTGCGTGAGCTGCATGCTCTGACAAAGACTTCGGGGCGGACGCATTGCAGTGCGTCCGCCCCGAGCGAGACTCCGCCGCGCATACACGACTGAGATCCCAGTAGGCAACTGGACTCTTACGGTACCGCGAGGTGGAGGCCGCTCGTCAATCGAGTGGCAGACATCACTGATATGCCTTAAGGAGGCAAACATGGCTTCGAGCCAGAAGAAGAGTGGTCCGCACAAGTCCGCAGACACCGGCAGGTTCGTCTCGGCGGCTTACGCGGCGAAGCACCCGAAGAGCACCTACAAGCTTGGTGGCTCCAAGAAGAAGTGACGGGTCTCTGCGCACGCTGAGTGCACCCCAGGGCCGCCGTCCCCCTTGCGAGGGGCGGCGGCCTTTTTTCGTGTTGGCGCGGTTCGGCGCGCGACTCCCCACCCCGCGCCGTTGGGCGCTCGGGCGTCTCCCAGGTCACAATGGTCCGCATGACCATCTCGACGCCGGACGCCGCATCCTCGACTGACCCCTCCGCCATGGACGAGGGGGACCCCGGGAGTGAGTCCCGCGTCGGTTTCGACGAGGTGCTTGATCGTCTCTGGCTCTCGGAGCTCTCCCGCCAGGAACAGGGCCGTCGCTTCGAGCGGCTGGCCAAGCGCTTCCTCAAGGTGGAGCCGAAGTTCGCGGACCAGTTCTCGGACGTGTGGCTGTGGAACGAATGGCCCGGCCGGGAGAATAGGCCGGACAACGGCATCGACATCGTCGCGAAGGATCGCTACACCGGTGAACTCACCGGCGTCCAGGTGAAGTTCTTCGATCCGGAGAAGAAGCTGCAGAAGGGCAGCATTGACTCATTCTTCACCGAGCTGGGCAAGGTGGACTTCGCCCACGGCATGGTGATCGACACGGCGCTCGAGTGGTCCTCGTCTGCGGAAGCCGCGCGGGCGGGCCAGTCCAAGGACGTCACCAGGGTGGGGATCCAGACGCTGGTGAACTCGACCGTGGACTGGTCCGAGTTCACCTTCGACCGCCCGGAGGAGCTGACCCAGCGCCCACGCAAGGAGCCCCGTCGGTACCAGCGGGAGGCGATCGACGACGTCGTGGCCGGGTTCGAGACCAAGGACCGTGGCCGCCTGATCATGGCCTGCGGCACGGGCAAGACGTTCACGTCTTTGAAGTTGGTGGAGCGGATGGTGCCGGTGGGCGGCACGGTGCTGTTCCTGGTGCCGTCAATCGCGCTGCTGCAGCAGACGCTGAATGAGTGGACGGCCAATGCGGACGTACCGCTGCGCCCGTTCGCCGTGTGTTCGGACGCTTCTGTGGGGCAGCGCCGGGCCAGTGAGGACATCGCTGCCTCGGACCTGGGCTTCCCGGCCAGCACGGACCCGGAGAAGCTCGCGACCCGCGCGGCCGTTTCCACCGGGGACGAGGCGATCACCGTGGTGTTTTCCACGTACCAGTCCATCGACGTGGTCCGGCAGGCCCAGGACCTCGGCCTCGCTGAGTTCGACCTGGTCATCTGCGATGAAGCCCACCGAACCACGGGTGTGACCGAGCAGGGCCAGGACGGCTCGGCGTTCACGGTGGTCCACGACGCCGCGAAGATCCGGGCGGCCAAGCGCCTGTACATGACGGCCACCCCGCGCATCTATGTGCAGGAGGCCAAGGCGAAGGCCGCGCAGGACCAGGTCACGGTCTACTCGATGGACGATGAGTCGATCTACGGCCCCGAGTTCCACCGGCTGGGGTTCGGCAAGGCGGTGGAGCAGGGCCATCTGACGGATTACAAGGTGCTGATCCTCGCGGTGGATACCAACGCGATCGGCGCCTCCTTCCAGCAGATGCTCGCGGACACCGAGGGTCTGGACCTGGACGACGCCGCGCGGATCGTGGGCTGTTGGAACGGGCTGGCCAAGCGCGGGGTGGACGGCGGCCGGCTGGACGAGGTGGATGCCGCGCCGATGCGCCGCGCGGTGGCGTTCGCCCGGAACATCAAGGAGTCCAAGCAGCTGGCCCTCCAGTTCGAGCAGGTGAGCCGTCAGCTGGCCACCTCCACGGACCCCATGACCCCGGACCTGCGGGTGGAGGCCGCCCACGTGGACGGCACGTTCCCCATGGCGCAGCGGGTGCGTGAGCTGGACTGGCTGAAGCAGCCGGCGGGGGAGAACACGGTGCGGGTCCTCTCCAACGCCAAGTGCCTCTCGGAGGGCGTGGACGTCCCCACCCTGGACGCCGTGCTGTTCCTCAGCCCGCGCAACTCGCAGGTGGACGTGGTGCAGTCGGTCGGCCGGGTGATGCGGCGGGCCGAGGGGAAGAAAACCGGCTACATCATCCTGCCCATCGCGGTGGACGCGTCCGCGGACCCGGAGTCCGCGCTGAATGATTCGAAGGCGTACAAGGTGGTGTGGGACGTGCTCCAGGCGCTGCGCGCCCACGATGACCGCTTCGAAGCGATGGTCAACCAAATCGCGCTGGGCCGGTCCGTGGAGGACCGGGTGCAGGTGATCGGCATCGGTTCGGGGGACACGGCGGAGGACGACGGCGCGCCCGGTTCGGGCGAGGACAAGTCCGTTCGGGGCACACGTCAGGCGCTGTTTGCCATGCAGGACGCTCAGCAGTGGAAGGACGCCATCTACGCGCGTCTGGTGCGCAAGGTGGGGGATCGGCGGTACTGGGAAGACTGGGCCAAGGACGTCAAGGGGATCGCGGACCGGCACATCACCCGTATCCGCGGCATCCTGAACGGCCCTGACCGTGAACCTCGCCGGAAGTTCGCCCTGTTCCTCGAGGGCCTGCGCGGCAACCTCAACGACGCGATCACGGAGCAGGACGCGATCGAGATGCTCTCCCAGCACCTGATTACCAAGCCGGTGTTCGAGGCGCTGTTCGAGGACTACTCGTTCGCCGCGCACAACCCCGTCTCCCAGGTGATGGACACCATGGTGAAGGTGCTGGACTCGTACAACCTGGAGACCGAGGTGGACTCACTGGAGGAGTTCTACCGGGGTGTGCGGGTGCGCGCGGAGGGCATCGAGACGGCCGAGGGCAAGCAGAAGATCATCACGGAGCTGTACGAGCGGTTCTTCAAGCTCGCGTTCCCGCGCACGGCGGAG